>JBHHUI010000034.1:0-10746 GCA_046753805.1 Anaerolineales bacterium | reverse complement strand
TGTCGTCGCCGCCGTCGTGGTCGCCGCCGGCATCGCTACCTTCGTTGTCGTCGCCGCCGTCGCGGTCGCCGCCGACATAGTTTGCATCACCGTTATCATCGCCACCGCTGTTTTCGCTGTCATCAGCTGGCTGGGTTTCGGTGGCTGTGGTAGCCGCCGGTTCATCCGTCGTCGCCACAGTAGCAGTAATCGAAGATTCCGCTGCGGCCGTCTCGGTCGTCGATTCCGCGGAGGTCTCTATCAGGTCGCTGGTGGGTTGCTGCGCCGGCGCTTGTGAAGCACCTTGAGCGGGTGCTTCGGTTGCGGATGTGTATGGCGCCGACCCTGGAAGACGGTCGCGCTCGTCGGTCTGTGACGCAAACTCTGCCATCGCCTGGACCGGAGCGTCCGTGGGAACCGCCGTCGCCAGCGGCGAATTCTCATTCACGGCTTCTTGCTGCGAGGGATTTACCTCGGATACGGAAGCGATGACCACGGGTACAACTTCAGCCTCCGCCACAATATCGTTTCCGTTCGGGAGTATGCGCCTGTGCTGGGCAGAGGAGCGCCGAGCATCTTCTCGGAGCGACTCCTGCTCAATAGCCGCGTCTAACGGCTGAAACAGAGGCATGTCCACGGAATCGGCGGAATAATCCAGGCCGTCAACGCGTGCGGCGTTCGGACGTTCGATAGTCAGTCCAGCTGTCGTAGGAGACATGAACGCCAGCTCGCTGGCGAGGATCACCGTCGCGACGCTCATAACGACCCCCCCAGCGACGGTGGCAGCCCACGCCATCGCCTCCAAAGGCTTGTGGAACAACGTGGCGATCTGCAACTGCAACGTACTACTGGCAAACATTGTAGTAATAATACCGGATACACCCCCAAAGCCATATAGTGCCGGGGTACCGTGGGGCGCGCAGCACCGCTTCGTGAATAGTACTGTAGTGCTATCTCGTGGTAGAAAGCAAAGAGGCCACTTGTCGATAGTTAGGGTTTGGTTTGTACGAGCAAGTCGTCTGGCCGGGATTCAAGGGAAATATCACCGTTGTCGGATAACATGTCGGCTAATTCCGAAGCGGGGATTCGCAGCTCGTTGACAATTTCCGACACGACGACCTCCGGCACCTTGTCCGCTGCTTTCACCCAGCGCCGAACAGTCCGGACGCTCACACCCTTCAGCTTCGCAATAATAGCGGGCGTAAACCCGCTCCAACTTAGGTACACACCTTCCAATATATCTCGACTGTACGAACCGAACCTTTGCCGCCATTCGGCTTCGGGCCCGGAGGTCGGCTGGTAACCGTGTACGCCGTAAACATTGACGGCATTACGCTTCCCTTTTAGCTGCGCAGGCCCCTGATCGCTGATTACATAACCTGGATTTGGACCAAGGGCGTTCAGCGCGGCCTCTGTGATCAGCAACTCGGTCTGCAACTCCGACGAGAGGCTTTGCACGCGGGCAGCGGTATTCACGGTGTCGCCGATGACCGTGTATTCAAATCGCTCCTCAGAACCGATATTACCAGTGACCACCTCGCCCGTGTTGATGCCGATGCCGACGTCGAGTGTGCGCAATCCGTCGCGCAATCGTTGTGCATTTGCCGACAAGAGCCCGGTCCGGATACGCAACCCTGCGTCGATCGCGCGCCGCACCGACTCTTCCGGATCCAAATCGACCGGGGCGCCAAAAATCGCCAGCGAGCTGTCGCCGCCAAAGCGGTTGATAGTTCCGCCCAACTCGTTGATTGCGCGGTTGACAATGCGAAAGTAGCTGTTCAACACCTGCACGACTTCGCTCGGAGACATCTGCTCAGACAGCGATGTAAAATCACGTACATCTGTGAACAACACCGTGACTGTTTTTATCTCCCCGCCAAGCGTGACTTGCCCTTCCATGACCGCCTCACGGACTTCCTCCGACACCATGCGGCCAAACAATTCGCGCATGAATTCCCGCTGGCGCAGCTCGCCCACCATGGTATTGAACGTGCGCGCCAAGTTGCCCAGTTCGTCCGAAGTATCGGCGGCTACGTGTACCTCCAGGTCGCCCTCTGCAATACGTGTCGAGGCCGATAGGAGTTCAAACACGGGCAGCGCAATAATCTGAGCAATTAGATAACCAAGGCCGACGACGGCGAGTGTGGCGATCAGGAACCAGGTGACGAGTTGAACGGCGCTCGGGCCGCTTCGCTCCGTCAGGAGTACCTCCGGCAATGCCACGCCCAGAAAAAATGTCGTCGACTCGCCGCGCAAATACAGGCTGGTCAGCGCCTCGACGTAGTCCCGCGTGCCGGCACGAATGTTGCGCGTGAGCAGGCGTCCGCCGCCGAATTCTGCGACCGCTTCCAATGTACCCTGCGCAACGGGGTTCAGCGTTGTGGCATCGCCCACGAGGCTTGAAGCTACAGGCATGCCATCCGCAGCGTAGATCGTCACGCCCGTGCGGGACTGCTCGAACAATGTGCGCGTTAGGGACTCGGCATATTCACCGACAAGCACAACCCCCACCAGTTCATCGCCCTGGACAATCGGCCCGGCTGTATAAACGACATGACCCCAGGGCGTCACGACAATAGCGGCGAATTTATCGCCGATTTCATCTGCCTCGCGATTAAGCACACGCTGCACGATCTCCCAGTTGGAGTAGCGCGTAGCTTCAGTCGTGACATAGCTGGCCGGCGATGATCCCGGCTCCAAGTGGAAAGTGACCAGCGCCTCACCATGATCGTCGAGGATATCAACCAGTTCCAAGCGAGAGTTTATGACGATCGGTCGGACGAGCGAGGACAGACGCGCTGCGTCGCCCTGCGCCAACGCAGCGGGAACCCCATCCGTCCGAGCTATGGAGCGCAGCGCGCTGAGTTGCGCCGACTCGAAGTCGAACAGGCCATCGCTGACCTGCGCCGAGGCATCAGCAATGCGGCTGCTGAATTGCTCGCGGAGGGTGCGGGCGAATCCCTGACCCGCCAAAAAAGTCGCCAGCCCGGCCAGCAGTATGACGATGATTAAATATGGGACGGTGATTTTGAAGCGCAGCGGCACCGAGAGGATCGAACGCACCACCCACGACCGGAGCGAGACCCGTTCTTCCGTCACGGCTGTACCACACCCGGCGCTGCTATTTCAAACGACAGTTCGTGTACATCTTGTGGTGGCGCTTCGCCGTAGTAGAGGCGAACCAGCAGCCGGTGCTCGCCTTCCGGCTGGGGGCCCCGCAAATGTACAGTAAGATCCATCGTAGGGGTCATGGTTTCGAGGATGTCGACGGTTGCCACCGACTGCCCGGCGGCATTGACGACTTCGATGTCGAGGCTCGGACGTTCCAAAAACGGCGTCAGGACCAGCTGCAGTTTCACGCGACGGCCGTCCACATACGGAACCGCCGTCACCCGCTCGATGCGAACTTCGTACGGTGGACGCGGTTCGGCACCCTGCTCAAAGAAAAACAACTCGGCCATGGTAGCATGATTATAGGTCGAAGGGACTGCCTAGGCCAAACAGACGCATCTCACGATGCTGGACAATTCTCAGGTGACTGGCACTTTGGTCAACATAAGTCGCCGCCGCCAGCGTAAAACCGGACAGATTCTTTGATGCTCAAGTGCCAGTCACCTTTCGGCCACGTTAGCAAACAACAACTGATCGACTGCAGACCAGGCGCTCTCGAGTTCGCTGAGCGCGGTCAGTGGATCGTCTTCGATCAACTCTCCGGCGGCCTGAATGCGCCGTGATAACGCCGTGCGTTCGTCGCTCGGCAGTTGTGACTGGCTGCGGGTAAGCGTGATCAGGTCTGCTGTGGCCCCGGTCAGAATCTGTCGCGCCGTGCCGGTGTTTTCGTAAAGCAACTCCAGCCGCGCTTGAAACAGTGCATTGCGGACGCCGCCGAGCGTCTGCTGGAGTTCGAATAGCGCGGCAAGTGCATCTGCCTCCGCCTGCACAGCCGAGAAGTCGTCTCGAACCGTCTCCAGTTCGGCCTCGAGCGCGGCCACATTCGCCGCAAGTGAATCGTTTGCGGACGTCAAGTCCTCGTTCTGGCCGCGGAGTTCAGCCACGGCGGCCTCTAGTTCGCTGCGCGCCGCTGATTCTTCTGACACGGCATCGCCGGTCTGAGCGGCTGCCAGTTCTGCCGCCGCTACTTGCTCACGCAGGACATCCCCGCTGGTTTCAAGTTCGGTCAGGCGTTCGTCCTGCGCCGCCTGGCTGTCGGCGAGGGTGTCGCGTAGGTTTTCGATGCGGTTCTCGATGATCTTGACTTGCACGGCCGTGTCCTGTACCGGCCCGATCACTGTCTGGTATACCCAGGGGATTCCGAAATACACGCCTGCGCCAAGACCGGCTGCCAGCAGCAGGACGAAGATCAGGCGGAGTAGCAAGCCGAGCAGCTTTCCAATCGTACGCGCCAGCCGCGTCCAGTTGTCCGGTTGTGTCTGCAGGTCAGTTGACATGGTAGCCTCCGGCCTAACCTTCCGGCGCGCCCTGGAACTGGAACAGAAGATCGCGCAAGCCGTCCAAGAAGCGGTTGAACCGTTCTGCGGCAGCGCGCACCAACTCGATGTCATCAGAGAGCGCGGTCGTGCGCTCATCCAACGCTTCGATCTCGGCGCTATTCGCGGCGGCGGCGGCGGCGAGCTCGTCTACCGCCCCTTCGACAGTCTCTACACGTCCGGATAGCGCCTCCAGCGCGTCGAGCCGGGCCCGCAGCGCGCCGGCTTCTGTCTCCAGTGCGGCAGCGCGGTCGGCAAGATCGTCCGCGCGAGCCGTGAGCGCCACGACTTCGTCGCGCTGATTTAAAATCAGGGTTCCTCGGTTCAGTCCAGCGATGGCGAGCAACGCCAACGCCGCGCCGAGGATCGCTCCGGCAAGACCCGTTACCAGCAACCCCACCAAGTCGCGTGCAGGACCTCGCCGGTTCGCATGTGCCAGGTTGACATCCCACGGGACGATGGCCTGCGCCGGTTCCACCGTGGGAGGTTCCTCGCGCGCCGGCGGCGCCAGGGTCACGCGCTCGGCCCACTCCACGAAACGGGCCGGGCTTATGCCCGGCACATTCAATATATCTTCAACCTTCTCGAAGGGTGTGTCGGTGCGATATTCAACGATCCGCTCCGCCAGCTTCGGCCCGATGCCGGGTAGCTGGATCAGTTCGTCCGGGCCGGCTGTGTTTAAATTGACCGCTTGTTCGGAATTGGGTATATCCATCCGTGTTTACCTGCGAATTCTGGAATTTGGTCCCATTATCCGCCAGAGCGGGCAGATAGGCTAGCGGGGTGCAATTATCGGGCGTGGGGAAGGCGGAGAGGCAGCAATCGCGGGACGGTGCGCTGGTGCTCGCGGTACGCATCGCCGAAATCGCGCACGAGCTTCCGCTCCTCGAAAACCGAACCCAGCCAGAAGTAGAGCGTCACCCCCAGATTGAACGCCAGCACGTTGGTTGTCATCACCGGTGTGAGCCAGATGAAAACGAGGCTAAAGAAGTAGAGCGGGTGTCGGACCAGCCGGTGGATGCCGGTAGCTACAAATTGCGGCGGGTCGCGGGGGTCCGCCTCACCCCGCAGCCAGCGGACAAGCTGGCGCAAGCCCAAAAAGCGTGGCAGGTCTACCTTCCAAAGCGAAAGTCCCATTCCACCCAGCGCCGCGAACTGGAGCGGGATGGTGAGGTAGGGCAGCCCTGGCGGGAACTTGTAAAACGGTGCGGCCGGGAGAATCCCGGGCAGCGCGAGCACCGGCGCGAACGTGGCGACCGCGAAAATGTTATAGACCAACCGATATCCCCCGTCCGTAGGGCGCGCTCCCAACACCCCTCGGGCGCGCGCCTTGGCCCATAGGGAGGCCGTTAGACTGTGAAACGCGCCCCACCCGGCGAGCGCGCCAAGGATGGCCAGGAAGCTGTATCCCGCAGCAGACATGTCCCATAATTGTACGCGCTATCCGGCTTCGGTGGGGGAGCCTGTTACCTACGTCAGCCGAGAATCCCGGACGCGACCACAGCCACCGCCAGGATCAGAATTGCGACCGCCATCAGCCCGATCTTTGGGTCGGGTTTGCCCTTGCGCGGCGGCACCACGATCGACGAGGCCTGGAATGCCCGCACAATTCGCCGGTTGATATACAGTTGCGCTCGTAGATACAGGATGTAGGCCAGAGCCGCGCCGAGTAGCACCCACATGACGTATGCTTGAATATTGTTCATTGTCTTCGCCGGTATCTCTCACACCAAAGGCACAAGCCCGTATAATTCGTGTAATTATGACACTAATTATACTTCGATTCTGTACTCTGTCAAGCAATTCGGTAGGATGGGGGCAGCAGTGTCTCGACTAACGCGCGCTGTACGCGCAGCTTGGGATCAGCCCAGCTGCCCACCCCTGTGGCGCGGCGTACGTCGCGCCGAGAGCAGCACGAGTCCGCTCAAGATCAATGCAACGCCGAGCAGCGCTGGGGCGGTTAACCGCTCGCCGAGCACCACAAGCCCCAGCGTCGCGGCTGTCAGGGGTTCTGCCAGCGTCAGGGTCACGGCGTGTGAAACTGGAACCGCTTGCAGCCCGCGTGCGAAGAGCAAGTACGCCAGCGCCGTCGCCAGCAGACCGAGGTGTAGCATGGCAGCGAGTCCGCTGGGCAGCAGCAGCCACTGCAGGTTGTTGCGAAAGAGCGCGGGCGCGAGGATTAGCGCGGCCAGGCCAAAGACCGGCGCCATTGCGATATCTGGGGGTTGTGTCTCCAACAAGCGTTTGCCCGTCACGCTGTACAGGGCATATGCCAGCCCGGCGCCGAGCGCGAGTACAACCCCGACGAAATCCACGGTTAACGCGCTGCGTTCTGACAGCAGCAACGCGCAGCCGGCAATGGCGAGCGCCGTCGCGCCGAACCAGCGCCGCCCGGGGCGTTCGCCGCGTACTGTAACGGCAAGCAACCCTGCCAGGACGGGTGCGCTGCCGATGGTGACCACAGTGCCGACGGCCACGCCGGTCGCGGCAACTCCGGCAAAAAAGAGCGGCTGGTAGGCTGCCATGCTGCCGCCGGCGAGCAATGTAGCGCGTACAGGCCAGGGCCGGCTGTTCCGAAAGCCGCCGCGCGCCAGCGACACAAGCAGCAACGCCCCGCCGCCAATCGCCATGCGCAGCGCGCCGATTGTATCGGGTTGCGCGCCGGCGGGCGCAAATGCCTGGGCCGTGCCGGTAGTGCCCCACAGGACGGCGGCGAGGATAATATACAGTTGGTTGCGCGGAGGCACGGATAGCTGTCTGTGAATAGTGCGCAGTGATCTGTTCCGCTCTACCGCGCGCTACTGTTCACCGGCATCATGGAAAGAGGCGCCGGGCTTTCACTTCCGGGTCGGCGTCTTCGCGGTAGCGATACAGCATGGCCGGACGGCCTTCGCCCCCCTGGCGGCGCCGGTTAGTCTTTTCGATGACTTCCGCATCTACCAGCCGCCGTCGAAAGTTACGCTTATCAAGTTTTTCGCCCAGCACGATCTCGTAGGCTGTCTGCAAATCGGTGAGCGTAAATTCCGCCGGCAGCAGTCGGAACCCGGCGGCCGTGTATTCCAGTTTGTAGCGCAAGCGTTGCAGCGCATATTGGAGGATGTAAGCATGGTCGAACGCCAGTTTGGGCGGCCCGTAAACCGAATGCCAGGCGGCCTCGGCCGCATCGGAACCGGCCGACAGTTCGACGCTGTCCGCCGGGATCAGCGCGAAATACGCGACGGTGACGGTGTGGCCGCGCGGGTCGCGGTCGGGCTGCCCGAATGTATAGAGTTGTTCGAGATAGACATCCCTGACGCCGGTTTCCTCCAGGAGTTCGCGCCGGGCGGCGTCGTCCAACGACTCGCCGTAATGCACAAAACCACCGGGGATTGCCCAGCAGCCCTCATAGGGGGCGTTGCCGCGTCGGATGAGCAGCGTATTCAACTCGTGCCGGTCGAGGGCAATGCTGAATATCACCACGTCCACTGTCAGCGCCGGGCGCTGTCTAGCTGCGCACATGAGACCTCGATATGGGCGCAGTCCGCTGCGCCCGGACTCCGGTAGTACGTTTGGTTACGTGAAACGGCAACATAAACTGGATTGAAACTGAGGTAAAATCGGCGGCGTTTGGAATCTTAAGAATATTGGCTGAAGTATGGGTTGGTTTTGCAATGGCAAACGACGAAAATGCGTACCTCGATGACGAGGGATATCCGGAACCCATTATCATCAAGGGCATTTCCGTTCACCCCCAGTTGCTAGAGTCACGGCCCACGCAGCGCTGTAACTATCTCGATTGCGGGTCCGCATGTTGCCGGAACGGTGTGTATATCGACGTTGACCAGTCTAACCTTATTCTGGAACATGCGGAGGAGATTAAACCTTTTCTGCGACCTGAAACACGGGATGAGCGTACCTGGTTCGATGGTGTATACGATATTGATTCAGACTACCCCAGTGGCCGGGGCCAGGGAACCAATGTGGTTTCACATCCCACGCACAGCACTGGTTCCGCCTGTGTCTTCTTGCGCGAGGACCTGAAATGCGGGCTGCAGGTCGCTTCAACCGGACTCGGACGGAGCCCCTGGCACTTCAAGCCTTATTACTGCGCGCTCCACCCGCTCACGGTTTGGGACAAGTGGCTGCTGATGGAAGAGGAACTGGATCATCTGGGTGGGACGTGCCTGGTTCCGGGCGATGTGTCGCCACTGTACACCGTATTTGCCGATGAAATCAGGTTGCACCTGGGCGACGATGGCTATGCTGAACTCGTACAATACGCCCGGGCGCAGGACTTCGCAGAAGAAACAGCCTCCTAGCCCGACAGCAGGCTCTGTAGCTTCATGGCCAGCTGCATGTCGCCCTGAATCTTGATCTTGCCCTGCATAAATAACCCCATTGGATTGGATTCACCATTAATTACTGCCATCCAGTCCGCCGCCGCCGTAGTCAGCGTAAGTTCCGGGTCGGCATGGCGGCCCTCGTTTACAGCGAGCGCGCCGTCCTTGACGATGAGATTCCAGTTTCCGCCTCCGTCGCCCTCCAAATCAAGCTGGATGGCAGTGTCCAGATCGCCGGCCCGGCTGGGGTCGACGAGGTTAGGCAGCGCTTGCACCCACTGCTGAACAGTTTCAAATCGATTGGCCATATGGTAGTCTCCTGAATGGCGATATTGGCATGGTTTCGCTTTTTGATGAGCGCAGGAAGTATAGTCCACCGCCGATGACAGTGTCAACGGTTCAGGCGCGCAGCGTCCGCTCTGCGCCGTGGCGGGGGCCGGCATGAGAAATCGGCCTAATACGGCGTTGCTCGAATGGGCGGCGATCCTATCCATGCTGGCCTCCGTGGGCGTGCTCATCCTGCAACTGGTCGCCTATAGTCGCGTGCGTTCACAATTACAGCCCGGCATGATCGTGGCCGATGTGCCTGTCGGCGGACGATCCGCCGAAGACGCCGGCGCGCTGCTGTCACGCGTGTATGCCGCCCCCGTCGAATTGCACTACGGCGATGCCGTATTCTTGTTGGACCCCACCTCCATCAGCTTTCGGCTGGACCTCGAATCGATGCTGGCGCGGGCAGACACGTATCGCACAGAGACGAATTTCTGGCGCGGTTTCTGGGACTACCTATGGAACCAGCCGGGTCAGCTTGTTTCTGTGCCGATCGAAGTCGAATACTCCAAAGCCCAGTTGCGCGCCTACCTGACGGACGTCGCCGCGCGCTACGATGCCCCTCCGACCGCCCCCATCGGCGATCCGAATTCGCTCGATTTTGTGGAAGGTTTGCCGGGTTACACGCTCGACGTTGAATCCTCCATGAGCGTAATCGATATGGCCTTGCGCGTGCCCTCCAACCGGCGCGTGGCGCTCACGATCTCCGAAGGCGATACCGTCGCGCCGACGTTGAGCACCGTGGGACAGCTTGTGGAAAGCTACGTCTCCGAAGCGGGCTTTGACGGGGTTCTGAGCCTGGTTGTGGTGGACCTGCAAACAGGAGAAGAGCTGCTGATTAACCCGGACGTGGCCTATGCCGGAATGAGCATCATGAAGATACCCATTCTCCTGGCGACGTATCTTGACTGGGACGTCGAACCTTTCGGCGACACCGTGAAGGTCATCGAAGAGATGATCGAATTGTCCGGCAATGTGAGCGCCAACATCCTGCTTTGGGACCTGGGCGATGAAGATCGGAGCCTCGGCGCTGAAATCGTCACCCAGGACCTGTGGGCGCTCGGCCTCACAAACTCTTTCATGGCGGGGTTTTACGACCAGGAGACCCCGCCGAAAGTAATCGAGACAATCGCCAACCAGCGCCAGGACATTAACACCGCGCCGGACCCCTACATGCAGACGACGCCCGCCGACATCGCCATGTTGTTGACGATGATCTACCAGTGCGCTGAGCGCGGCGGCGGCGCACTCTATGTCGTGTTTCCGGGGCAGGTCACGCAGTCTGAATGCCAGGCGATACTGGACGAACTCACGCAGAATAAGCTCGGCTCCCTCATCGAGGCCGGCGTGCCAGAGGGTACGCCGGTGGCGCACAAGCATGGCTTTGGCGAAGGCGATACCATCGGCGACGCTGGCGTCGTCTTCAGCGCCGGCGGCGATTATGTGATTGCCGTCTACACCTGGCACCCTGTCGTACTGGAATGGGAAACCGTCGCGCCACTCGTTGCCAATGTCTCCCGCATCGCCCACAATTACTTCAACCCCTGATCTACCCCGCACAAAAAAAGCCCCCGGCGATTCGGGGGCCACACATCAGTTTTCCGCTATGGCGGGCAGCCGTCACGGGTGCT
>JBHHUI010000033.1:0-10764 GCA_046753805.1 Anaerolineales bacterium | reverse complement strand
GCCTGGCCGTCACCGGGTTGGACGACGGCCGCGTCATCGCAACCATCGTGACCCCGGACGGCCCGGCCGACCTGGCCGGGATCGCGCTCGGCGCGCAAATCATCGAGTTCGGCGGTGCGCCAGTGGAGGAGGCTGTGGCCGCAGTGGTGCCCTGGGCCTCGCCATTCTCGACCGAGCACAGTCGCAAAATCCAGCAATACCGCTACCTCACTCGCAACCCCATCGGCGCGCAGGTCACCATCAAGTGGCTCAATCCCGGGGAATCCGAAACGCAGACAGCAACGCTCGACTTCGTCGCCGAACGAGACACATTCAGCGCCACATCCATCTACGCCGGATTCGACCGGAACGCGCTGCCCGTGGAATACGAGATTCTGGAAGATTCCGGCTACGGCTATGTGCGCATCTGGACGTTATCGGACGATCTGAACCTGATCATTCGTTTGTTCGAGCGGGCAGTCTCCGTATTCATCGACAACGACGTGCCGGGCGTGATCGTGGACTTGCGCCAGAATGGCGGCGGCTCGCCGCTGGGCGCGAAGATCGCCAGTTACTTCACCACTGACACGCTTGAGCTCTCCCGCGACTACTACTACAGCTCGACGAGCGGCCAGTTCGAAACCTACGGCCCGCCGCGCAAGCTTGAGCCGGACGATGAACTGTATTACGCCGGTCAGGTGGCCGTGCTGGTCGGGCCGGCTTGCGCCAGCGCATGCGAGGATGTAGCCTGGGTACTCAGCCAGCTCGATCAGGTGCGCGTGGTGGGACAATACCCAAGCAACGGCATCTTTGGCGAGGTCGGGCGTGGTCAATACGAACTACCCGGCGGGCTGTCTTTCCAAATCCCGACCGGCATGGATGTCGACATGAACGGCGACATCGTGATTGAAGGCGTGGGCGTTGTACCGGACGTGCGGCTGCCGATTACGGAAGAGACCGTATTCGCCGCCGGCGACCCCATTCTGGACCTCGCCATCCAGATGCTGGCGCAGCCGTTGGGAGCCGGGATCGTACCGGACGGGTCGCCCGTGTTTGCATCACAGTCCGAATCCGAAGCCGCACTGCAAAACAACGTGCCCTTCCTCGACTCCCTCGCACGCGAGGAGTACGACGATTCATTCACGGCGCGCACCTACACCTACACCGTGTCGATGCCGACCTCCCGCGACGTGATCTGGGTGTTCGCATGGTCTACGACTACGAGCGAGCAGCTCGATCAGAACTGGGACAACATTAGCCTGTCCTTCAGCGTGAATGACGAAGCCGTGGGACTGGAAAACTGTGCCTTGCTGGAAGGCAACTTTGGCGGGCAGGAGTGGCGCGCGTACTACGTATTGCTCACAGACTGGCCGCGCGGCGAGCATCACCTGACCACCGAAGTCGAATTCGAAGCGCCGATTAATGACGGCAGCGCCGATTATGAAGCGGGGACGCGGTTGTTTGAGTACAGTGTGTTTGTGAACGAGTGAATCTCACCACGGAGAACACTGAGACCCAATACTTGAGCGGAGGATTACGCGACGAGTAGCGAAGTGTGACGTGCTGTACGAAAAAGAACTCACGGGCTGCAAAGTAAGACTCCTGCTCAACTTCAACGTCCCACTGCTCAAAGACGGCATTAAACGAATGGTTCTCTAACCCGCATGAGACTGCAACTCGTCTCTCCCAATCTCCGTGGTGAGCCTTCCGCCTGATGCTCGATAAGACCTCGTCCCTCCGCGACGCCGCCGCCGTGGTGCAGCCGGGCCACACCCTCGCCCTGGGCGGCATGACGATCTATCGCCGCCCGATGGCGTACGTGCGCGCATTGCTGACGCACAATCCACAGGCGCGCGACCTGACGCTGTTGTGTTTCACGGCCGGCATGGAGTCCGATCTGCTCGTGGGCGCCGGGCGCGTCAAAGCCGTGCGCAGCTGCTATTTCGGGCTGGAGACGTTCGGGCTGGCGCCGATGTTCACCGAAGCAGCCGGCCGTGGTGCCCTGGAGATCATCGAGGAGAGCGAAGTGAGTCTGGCGCTGGGGATTCGGGCGGCGTTGTCCGGGGTTGGCTTCATGCCCTCGCGCGCCTGGATCGGCACAGACATGCTCGCCTTGCGCCCGGATGTCAGCACGGTGCAAGACCCGTACAGCGGCGAGCAGCTCGTCGCGTTTCCGGCCATTCAATGTGATGTGGCCGTCATCCACGCGCTGCAAGCCGATCCCAGCGGCAACGCCGTCATCGGTGGAAATGTCGCCGTCGATCCGGAGCTTGCCCTGTTGGCCCGCACGACCATCGTGACAGCGGAGGAGATCGTCCCCCGATTGGACAAGGCCGACATTCCCGCGCCACTCGTCGATTGGGTCGTATCCACGCCGAATGGGGCGCGCCCGACTTCCTGCCATCCGCTCTACCCGCTCGCGGGCGGCGACATCATGCGGTACGTAGATCGTTGTAACGCCGGTGAGTTCGAGGCATTTGTAGCCGAGTGGACGGAACCAGGCGTCGCATAGCAGACGCTTATAGTCCAGAGCTATGGAGGCATTCCCATGATCAAAAGCATCGACAATGTCGGCATCGCCGCGAGCGATCTGAGCCGATCGATTGCGTTCTACGAACAAATCGGCTTTACGAAGGGCGACGAGTACGACGAAGACGGCCTGCAGGGCTGCAGCATGACGGCCGGCAGCGCCGCGCTGTTCCTGTTCCAGTCGCAGCGCGCCGACGCGCCCCCGGTCGGGCGCGAGTCCACGCTGGTGAACAATCCGCCCGGCGTCGACCACGTGAGCTTCCGCGTGGAAGATGTGGACGCAGCCTACGCCGAACTGCGCGCAAATGGCGTCGCGTTCGACGGCGAACCCGCCGACCAGTGGGGCCTGCGCATCGTGGGATTGAAAGACCCTGACGGCAACAACCTCTACTTGCTCCACTACCCGGGATAGCGCCGGCAACTCATCTGCATCCTACGCGGCGCTCATCTGGCTCACATTTCCGGGCGCTATAATCAAGCTATCTGTGCGGGACGGGACACTCTCTCGTCCTGCTTTAATGTAGCGGAGTGATTCCTATGACATACAAGCTTACGCGAACCGTGGTCATCGGCGCATTTGCCCTGTTCGGCGGCGCCGGTTTTTTTGCCGGCGGCTTCGTGACCGGGATGCGGTTTCAGGAGCGGGCGTTCGAGCCCGGGCAGGTCATCGGGCTGCCGCCCGGAAGCGGCGGCGGTTTCGCCGCCCCCTTTAACGGCAATGTCGAACCCATCGACCCTGTGACTGCCGGCACGCCGCCCGAACTGGCCGACACGTTTGAGCCGTTCTGGGAATCCTGGTCGCTATTACACGAGAATTTCTACGAGCAGCCGCTGGATGATGAGGCGCTGACGGTCGGGGCGATCCGTGGCATGCTGGCCGCCACCGGCGACCGCCACACCACCTACATGACCTCGGCGCAGCTCGAGGTGATGCAGTCGGACCTGGAAGGCGAGTTGGAGGGCATCGGCGCCGAAGTCGAGCAGTTCGGCGATTACATCCGCATCGTATCGCCGCTGCCCGGATCGGCCGCCGAAGAAGCCGGGCTGCTGTCGGGCGACGTGATCGTGGAGGTGGACGGCGAAGACATCTTCGGACGCGGTCTATTCGATATCATCACGCTCGTGCGCGGGCCGGCCGGCACAACCGTGACGCTTGGCATCGACCGCACCGGCGAGCCGGACATCCTGTACTTCACAATCGAGCGCTACCACATCACCCTGCCCTCTGTCACGAGCGACATCTTGCCCAGCGGCATGGCGTACGTCAAGATCAACCAGTTCGGTGAAAACACGATTCAGCAATTACGCGACAACCTTGAGACCGTGCTGCGCGCCGATCCGCCGGGACTGATCCTGGACCTGCGCAACAATCCGGGCGGGCTGCTGAACAGTTCCATCTCGGTCGCTTCGCAGTTCATCGGGGACGGCACAGTCGTCATCGAGCAGTTCAGCGATGGCGAGCGCCGCGACCTGACCGCCCAGCCCGGCGGGCTGGCAGTAGACATTCCGCTCGCAGTGCTGATCAACGGAGGCAGTGCCAGCGCATCCGAAATCGTGGCCGGGGCCGTACAGGACTACGAGCGCGGACTGCTCGTCGGCGAGACGTCGTTCGGGAAGGGCACAGTCCAGAACCTGCTCACCCTCTCGGACGATAACGGCGCCATGCGCGTGACGTTTGCACGCTGGCTGACTCCGAACGGGCGCTGGATACACAACGAGGGGCTTGAGCCAGATGTGTCCGTCGAGTTGACGCCGGACGACCGGGCAGCCGGGTTGGACCCACAATTGGACGCGGCAGAACAGCTACTCCTGCAAGGAGTCGAACTCCCGACGGCCGGCGCCGGGCTGGCACTGTCGCCGTTGCAGTAGGGTTCAACGCCAACCAGATTATCCGGGATTGTTAACGATCTACTTACCCGGAACGGAATAAAATGGTCTGTAACCACCCGGAGCGTTACGCAACTGCAGCCGACGCTGTGCGTAATACCGGGTAAAGCCCTACGGAGGCAACGATGCCTTTCTTCTTTGACTTTCGGTATTTCATCTTTATGCTGCCGGCGCTGGCGCTCGTCTGGTGGGCGCAGGCGCGCGTAAAGCGCGCCTTCAAACGCTGGAATAAAGTCCGCAATCAGCGCAACTTGCGAGGCGCCGATGTCGCCCAGTTCTTGCTCAAGAGCGGGAACCTGCTCGACGTGCAACTGGAAGGTACGCGCCCGAACCGCGACCATTACGACCCGCGCGACAACGTGCTGCGCCTGTCGCCGGAGGTGGCCAACACGCCCTCGGTGACGGCGCTGGCAGTCGCGGCGCATGAGATCGGCCACGCTTTGCAGGATCGAGACAACTATGCGCCGCTGCGTTTCCGTTCGGCGCTCGTTCCGGCCGTGAACATCGGTTCCAATCTGGGCTGGCTGTTCATCATCGGCGGCTTTTTCCTGTCGGCCTGGCTCGGCCTGACGCAGTTCGGCGTCGCCGTCGCGTGGCTGGGTGTGGCATTCTTCGGGCTGGGCGCCGTCTTCGCATTCGCCACGCTGCCGGTAGAGTTCGACGCCAGCCGCCGTGCAATGCGGTTGCTCACCGAGAGCGGACTGATCCTGTCGGAAGAGGAGCGCCGTGGCGCGAAGGCCGTGCTCGACGCAGCTGCCATGACCTACGTGGCCGCCCTTGGCGCTGCGCTGGGGCAATTGCTCTACTACGTGTTTCTCGTCGCGGGCATGGGCCGGCGCCGATAGCAAGTGCACCTGGGAGGTCCTTTGCAGGACCTCCCAGGTCTATTGGTATGGTAGACTACCTCCGCGACATGAACACGAACGACCCCGACCCGCACTCTACCAATCCGAGTTCGAGCCGCATGGCCTGACGACCGATCCGGTTTGCCCTCGGCGTGATTTTCTTTAACGGATGGGAGGCAGACAATGGAAGCTGCGCTCTTCGACGACGTCCTCCGCGATGTGCGCGCCGCCCTCGAATCCGAGGACATCTCCGCCGCAAAACAACTTCTCGATAGCCTGCACCCGGCCGACGTGGCCGAGGCCATCGGCGATCTTTCGTTAGACGAGCAGACCGATGTGCTGCCGGAACTCGACGTGGATGACGCCGCCGACGTGCTTGAATTCCTCGACGAGGACGAAGCAGCCGAAATTGCGGCCAACCTCCCGGTGGCGACACTGGCGACACTGCTCGACGAAATGGAGCCGGATGAGGCCGCCGACGTATTGCTCGACCTGTCCAGCGACCAGGCGGACGCCGCGCTCGCGCACATGGCCTCCGCCGACCGCGTGCAGCCCTTGCTCGCGCACGATGACGATACCGCGGGCGGGCGCATGACCTCGCAGGTGCCGATCTTGCGCCGCTGGATGACGACGACGCAGGCGATTGCCTACTTGCGCACCTTCCAACCCGAACGTGAGACGCACTACTATTTGTACGTGGTGGACCGCAATCGCAAACTCATCGGCATCGTGGGCCTGCGCGAGTTGATCCTGGCTGCACCCGACGAGCGGGTCGAAACGATCATGTCAGACGATGTCATCAGCGTGTCGGTCGACGCCGATCAGGAGACCTGCACCCGCCTCATTTCGCGCTATGAACTCCTGGCGCTGCCGGTTGTCGATGCCGCCGGGCAGTTAGTCGGCGTCATCACACACGATGACCTCGTGGAAGTGATCGAGGACGAGGCCACCGAGGACATCTACGCCCTCGCCAGCGTTTCAGCCGACAGCGACCTGGACGTGTTCAGCCCGATCACGATGATGATCAGCCGCCGGTTGCCGTGGTTGTATCTAAATCTGGGCACGGCTTTTCTGGCGGCATTCGTCATCAGCCGTTTCGAAGCGACCATCGCGCAGGTGGCGGCGCTGGCCGTATTCCAATCCGTCGTCGCCGGTTTGGGCGGCAACGCGGGCACCCAGGCGCTGGCCATCGCCGTACGCGGCCTCGCACTCGGCGAACTGGAGTTTCGCCACGCGCGACGGGCGATCCTGCGCGAGTGCCTGATCGGGCTTACGAACGGACTGGCGGTCGGGTTGGCCGTGGGCGTAGTCGCGTACCTCTGGAAGGGCAACCCGTTCCTGGGCGTGATCATGGGGCTGGCAACGCTCGGCAACCTGTTTGCCGCCGGGATTGCAGGCACGCTGGTGCCGCTCACCTTGAAAGCGCTGCGCCAGGATCCGGCGCTGGCCTCCTCGGTGCTCGTAACCGCCACCACCGACTCACTGGGCTTCGGGTTATTCCTCGGCCTGGCGACGATCTTCCTGCCCCACCTGACATGAAGCGCCTGATCGTCGACTGGGCGGGAATTGATTAGACAAGTACACGGGCACATGCACACCGGTTTGCTCGCTTGCCTGCAGGCGTGTGTACTCATCCCATGCCCCCAGCCTTGCTCCGCCCCTACGTCGCGCTGATCCGGTTCGGGTTCCGCCTGCTCTACAACGAACTGGCGTGGACATACGACCTCGTCGCCGATGTGACCTCGCTCGGGCAATGGTGGGACTGGCAACGCGCAGCGCTGCCGCACCTGCCGCGAGACGGCCCCGTGCTGGAGATCGCGCATGGCACCGGACACATGCTCGTCGAGGTGGCCGCAACCGGCCGGTCGGTGTTTGGGCTGGATGCATCGGCGGCGATGGGTAAACTTGCGCGGCGGCGCCTGCGCCGCCAGGGCCTGACGGTTCCACTTGTGCGCGGGCGCGTGCAGGCGCTGCCCATCGCAAGCCACAGCCTGCCGGCGCTGCTGGCGACCTTTCCGACGGAGTTCATCGTCGATCCGGCGGCGCTGGCCGAGTTTCGCCGCGTACTGCGCCCGGACGGGCGTCTGGTGATCGTTCCTTCGGCGGTCCTCAAGCCCACCAATTTGATCCAGCGGATCATGCGCTGGGCGTTTATCGTTACCGGTCAGGGCAGCGGAGAAATATCGGATTCGGACCCGGACTGGCCGCCGCGCGGGCGCGCGATATTTGCCCGCCATGGATTCGACGTGCAATTCCAGCGCAGCGATCTGCCACGCAGCAGGGTGTATGTCGCAGTTCTGCGGGTGAAAACACCTGGCGTAGCGCACCCTCGAAAGGCGTAGGAGTTACGCAGTTGGAAGCCAAAACGCTGGCTGAGTAGGCGTTGAGCCTGTCGAAACGCCGTATCGAAGCCCGTTTTGGCGCAGTTCCTGGTCTCGATACGCCCCTTCGGGGCTACGCTTCGTCTCGCGCTCAGCGCGAGGCTCTACCAACGAACTGCGTAATTCCTGAGATGATTGGCGCTTGAGCATCAACGAAACCGTCCGTTTTTCTCCGGGCGGCTGCGACTAATGTTGACCCCGATCCGATTCCCGCCCATAATCACCCCATGACCAGAAAACGTCGCCGGGGCACACGCCGGCGCCTTATCCGGGCCGGCCTGCGCGATACGCTCGTGCTGCTGCGTGAGTTCAGCAGCGCGCTGGTGCTGTTCGCGGGCACACTGTTGTTTGGCGCGATCTTTTACCAAACACTCGCCGGGCAGACCGGCGCAGCGCCGTCGTCCTACGGCGAGACGCTGTATTTGATCTTGACGATGATCTTCCTCCAGGCGGGCGGCGCATTTCCGGAGCCATGGTATTTGCAGCTATTCTTTTTCGTGATGCCGGTCGTCGGGCTGGCAATTCTGGGGCGTGGCGCAGCCGACTTCGCCGTCCTGTTGTTTAACCGTCAGGCTCGAGGGGAGGCGTGGCAAGTGGCAATTGCTTCAACGTATTCAGAACACATTGTATTGATCGGCGTGGGGCATCTCGGCTTTCGTGTGGCGCGCCAGTTGCACAACATGGGCGCGTCTGTGGTCGCCATCGAACGCGATCCGGACGCGGGCCTGATCGGCGCCGTCGAGGAGATGGGTTTTCCCATCATCGCCGGCGACGCCACGCGCGCCGAAGTGCTGCGCAAGTCCGGCGTGGATCGGGCCGCCGCTGTGGTGCTCTGCACCAGCGATGATGTGGTGAACTTGAAGATCGCGCTCAAAGTGCACGAAATGAATCCGGAGACGCGCATCGTCGTACGGATATTCGACGACGAATTTGCGCGCGGCGTCCAGCAACAGTTTGCGATTGACCAGGCCATCTCCGGCTCGGCGCTGGCTGCGCCCGCATTTGCAGCGGCAGCCATCAGCGCGGATATGCTCCCGCCGGTGACGATTGCCGGCCGCACGCTCAGCATGACGCGTTTCAGCGTACGGCCGCGTTCGAAGCTGGCCGGCATGACCATCGGCGAACTTGAAGACGGCTTCGACGCCAGCGTCGTGCTCCACGACCGCAACGGCACGCGCGACCTGCATCCGGCCGACGATGTCGTCCTCGATGCGGATGACGACATCGCCATCTTCGCGGAGCGCGACGCGCTCGATAATATCGCGCGGGCGAACCAATCGGCTTGATCGCTTCACGTATCCTTCTTAAACCGATATAATGCCGCTCGCCGGCCCATGCGAGCCGGTACTTCCGTGGATATCAAAGGTAGACAACTCCAATGTTCCGATCGCCGCGCTGGCTGATTCCAATCGTCATTATTACTGCGTTCGCCTTGTGGGTGGACTGGCCGAGCAACCCGGGGGTACACATCCAGTCGGGGGGCGAGAGCCGCGTGAACTGGGATGTGTCCGTCCACCAGGGGCTGGACTTGCAGGGCGGCTTGCAGGTGTTGCTGGAAGCCGACGTGCCCGAATCCGAACAAATCACCGCAGAAGCGATGGACGCCACCATCACGATCATCGAGCAGCGGGTAAACGGGCTGGGCGTCACCGAGCCGATTGTACAAGCCCAGGGCGACCGGCGCGTTTCGATCGAACTACCGGGCGTCGGCAACCCGGCCGAGGCCGTGGATATCATCAAAGAAACCGGCCTGCTGGAGTTTGTCGATGTGGGGCAGACCCCGCTGCCGGCCGGGACGCCGGTCCAAACCGACTTGCGCCTGGAATTGCAGACCGGCGACGCGAATGTCGCCGACTCGAACGCCGGGAGCGAGCAGATATACCATACGGTGATGACGGGGGCCGAGTTGCGCGAAGTGGGCGTCGGTCGCGACCGGCTCGGACAATATGCCATTAACTTCGTGCTGAATAGCGACGGCAGCACGATCTTCGCCGAGCACACGGCCGCAAATGTCGGCGCGTATCTGGCGATCGTGTTGGATGGCAAGGTCATCTCCAGCCCGCAGATTCAAGGCCAGATCACCGGCGGCCAGGGCCAGATTTCGGGGCGGTTCACGGTCGAGGAGGCAAACCAGTTGGCGCTGCAGCTCCGGTACGGCGCGCTGCCCGTGCCGCTGACGGTCGTCAACTCGCGCACGGTTGGGCCGACTCTGGGGCAGGACTCGGTGCGCCAGAGTCTCACGGCCGGCATCATCGGCTTTGCGACGGTGGCGTTGTTCATGTTGTTGTACTATCGGCTGCCGGGTTTTGTAGCCGTGCTAGCGCTGGCAATGTATGCCGCGATTACATTTGCGCTGTTCAAACTCATCCCCGTCACGCTCACACTGCCCGGCATTGCCGGCTTTGTGTTATCGGTGGGCGTGGCCGTGGATGCCAACATCCTGATATTTGAACGGATGAAGGAAGAGCTGCGCGCCGGGCGGCGGCTGGCGCTGGCGGTGGACGAGGGGTTTGCGCGGGCGTGGCCCTCCATCCGCGACTCGAACATCTCCACGCTGATCACCTGCACGATCCTATTTTGGTTCGGCAACACGTTCGGCGCGAGCATCGTCAAGGGATTTGCGCTGACACTGGCAATCGGCGTGGGTGTGAGCCTGTTCACGGCCATCCTGGCGACGCGCACGCTGTTGCACGTATTTCTAGATCGGGTCGACTTCGAGGAAAGAAAGGCGCTGTTTGGAGTGTAAACGCTCGGAGGTTAGAGATTAGATTGCACCCGTAGGTACATCTCCAATCTCTAACTACCAATCATCTTATGGACATCATCGGCAAACGCTACTGGTTTTTCGCACTATCCACGCTCGCAATCATTCCGGGGTTGGTTGCGCTCGTCGTCTGGGGCCTGCCGCTGGCGATCGACTTCACCGGCGGCGCCAAGCTCGACGTACAGCTGCCGGACGCAACTGCGCTCAGCACCAACGCTACCGTGACCGTACTGGAAGAATTCGGATTCGCCGACAACATCGTGCAGCTATCCGACAACAACGTGCTCATCATCCGCACGAAAGACATGTCGGAAGCGACGCGCAGCGCGATCATGGACCGGCTCGGAGAGGTATTTGCGAGTGAAGTCATACTACAGGA
>JBHHUI010000032.1:0-10878 GCA_046753805.1 Anaerolineales bacterium | reverse complement strand
TGACGGGGCTACGCTTCGTCTCGCGCTCAGCGCGAGGCTCGACCAGCGAACTGCGCAACTCCCAACCAGAAAAGGGCAAGCGATGATTTCTAATAGCCCGAGGACGCAGCAACGGCTGCAGGATAGGCTCGACCGGCGAAACTACACTACGCGAGAGAAAACAGTTGAGGGTCCGGCGCGCAGCAAATTATCGCTCGAATACAGCCAACACCGCGTCTGGCGTCAGGCCCTCCTCGTTAAGCCTCCGTTTGAGACGCACTCGAGCGTCGTGGATCAGTTTATACAGAGCATTGCGATTGGTGCCGAGCTGGTCAGCGACCACGGTCATCGAGACGCCTTGAACCTGAGTCGCCACAAGCGCCAACCGCTGGCGGTCGGTGAGCTCCTCATCGACCACGCGCAAAACACGGGCTACCATGTCGCTGCGCTCCGTAGCCTGCTCCGGGTCCGGCGCAGGATCGGCGATGGCCGCCGCCGCCGCCGCGCCGCTACGCGGATCGTCCAACATGCCCTCCAACGAGAAGTCCTTCCAGCGTTTGCGACGCAGCTCATTGAGCGCCACACGCACGGCAATCTTGTGCGACCAGGTGGTGAACATACTCTCGCCGCGAAACGTATCGAGTTTGTCCAGGATTTTCAGCATCGCCTCCTGCACAAAATCGTCCGCCAGCGGCTCGAACTCGGGGCCGGCTGTGTTGACCCAGTTCACCAGCCCGCGCCGCAGACCGTCGAGCAATATGGCGCGTAAATCAGCCAGCGCAACTTCGCGCACAGCGCCGTCGGCGCGCAGGTCAGCGAGCCAGTCATCGTTTTCGCGTTGCGAGGATAATGTCTGTGAGGTAGCCGTCATTAGTGCCATCCAACGGAGGATTCGTTCCAGAAACTATTACGAGGGGAGCATCACATGCGACGGAGCCACCCGCTCGTGGCGAAGAGTCTCATTCGGCAACAAACAAGATACTTCCCGTCAAGATTGAAATGCTCTCGCGTGCCTTGCATTGTACCCCGTATATACGCAGAATACGTAACCCGTAGACTTCCGAGGTCTCGCGCAGCGGGCCTCGGAGGTCTGTTCTTTGTCGCCTGTACACTTCGGCGTAAACAGGACTAGAATACAATTACACTAGCCCGGGGCGACGAACGCTGGCGGCGATCTAAGCAATTGGAGGGACGTGTGGAACTAAGCGGCAGTGTTGCACTTATAACTGGGGCCGCGCGGCGTGTCGGACGCGCCATCGCGCTGGCATTGGCAGACGAGGGCGCACGGGTCGTCATCCATTACGGAGGCTCCGCCCAGGCCGCGGAGGAAACCGTAGCCGACATCCGCGCGCGCGGCAGTCAAGCGGTGGCAGTCCAGGCCGACCTGGCCGATCCGGAGAGTACGCTGCGAATCATACCGGCAGCGCGGGCTGCGTTCGGGCGCGTAGATATGCTTGTCAACAATGCCTCGATATTTGAGCCGGCTTCGCTGGCCGAAACGACGGCGGAGCTATGGGACCGGCACTTCGACGTTAACCTCAAAGCGCCTTTCCTCCTAACACAAACTCTGGCTGCACAACTCGCCGCTGACGGCGCAACCGGCAAGATCGTCAACATCGTGGATTGGCGCGCGCTGCGTCCGGGGGCGGATCATTTCGCCTATACGATTACAAAATCGGCATTGGTCGCCATGACGCAGAGCACGGCCCTGGCACTCGCGCCTCGCATCCAGGTGAATTGCGTTGCGCTGGGCGCAATCCTCTTGCCAGCCGGCGCAGACGAAGATTACCGGGCGCAGCTCATCGCCGACATCCCAACCGCCCGCATGGGCTCTCCGGAGGAAGTCGCGCAGACAATCGTGTTCCTCATGCGCCATGGCGACTTTATAACCGGCGAAACGATTCTTTTAGACGGCGGGCGGCACCTGGTCTGATCCGGCGCGCTTGCGGAGGTAAGCATGGACAGGGTTGAAATTGAAAATCTACATCTGCGCTGCATCATCGGCATCAATGCCTGGGAACGCAAAAAGAAACAGGACATCATCATCAACATCGTCATGTATGCGGACCTGCGCGAGGCCGGCGCCAGCGACGACATCGAGCATGCCGTCAACTACCGCACCGTTACGAAGGCCGTGATCGAACATGTGGAACAGTCGGATTATTGCCTCGTCGAAGCGCTGGCTGGCAGCGTGGCGGCAATCTGTATGAAGAACGAACGGGTTTCTCGGGTGGATGTGAGCGTCCAGAAGCCGGGCGCGTTGCGGTTTGCGGATTCGGTCGGCGTCACCATTACACGAGACCGGGATGACTTTCCCCGCTGAGTTAATGAACCGCATCTATTTATCGCTGGGCTCGAACGTCGAGAAAGAACAGAACCTCCCCCGCGCCGTCGCGTTGCTGGCAACGCGCGCGCGGCTGGTCGCGGTCTCATCGGTGTACGAGACCGCCCCGGTGGGCAATGTAGATGCGCCCGCCTATTTCAACGCCGCTGCGCTGGTAGAAACAACGCGTACACCTGAGGATTTCAAACGCGAAATATTGCGTCCAATTGAAAGCGCACTCGGACGCCGGCGATCATCCGACAAGAATGCGCCCCGCACAATCGACATCGACGTGGCGCTGGTCAATGAACAGATATGTGAGCTGGATGGCCGCCACGTGCCGGAACCGGATGTCGTCGCCTATCCGCACGTCGCCATTCCACTCGCAGAGATCGCGCCGGACTATATCCATCCGGAGACGCGCCAGACGCTGGCCGACATCGCAAGTCGCTTCCGGCGCCGGGGCGGGATCGTCCGCGTGCGAGAGATCGATCTCAGAAGCCACCTCCGCCCGGCTGAAGTCGGCTGACTTTTCTGGTTCGGATGTACTGCATGAAGGTAAGATTCGAGGCGCTCATCACATCCGGATTCCATAATGACTAACGCTGAGACCGATTCCAATCGGGAGGCGCTTCCGGTGACCGTGCGGGCTGCCGGGCGTTCGGCGCGCAAGCCGGCGGTTGCGGCCAGCCTGCAAACGCGCCTGCTGGTCGTGCTCGTCGGGCTTGTATTATTGCCGGTCATGTTGATTGGGGGGTTGGCCTACAATAACGCGCGCCACACCGTCGAAGACCGCGTTATCGCACAGCTCACTTCTGTGGCCGACCTGAAAGAACAGGAGATTGTCACCTGGCTCAAGATCACCTCAGACGACGCGCAGCTGCTTGCGCGTAACTTCCTGAACGAAGAGCATTTCACCGAAATCCTGGACCCGGCAACCGACCCCCAACGGCGACGGGACTTTGCCTCCTTCCTGGCAGACAATCTCGTCAGCGTGCAGCAAGCGCGGGCGGGATATGTGGAAATCATGATGGTGGATACGAGCGGCCGAGTGATCGTATCGACCACGTCCGAGAATGTAGGCACGCAACTGGCCGATTATCCGACTATTGCGCAGGTATTTGACTCCCCGTCTGGAACTTATACGGAGGACATCCACCGCGCGCCGGATACGGGCCAGTTGGAGATGGCGTTCGGGCATGTGATGCACCGTGTGGACCTCGACAAATTCGAGCGAACCGAGGAAGTCATCGGCGCCATCGTCATCCGCGTGAACATGGACGATACAATCTATCCGCTGATCCGAGCCTGGCCCGGCATGGGCGCGAGCGGCGAGACTTTGCTCGTTCGCCCGGACGGCGATGCGATTGTGTTCTTGAATCCGCTTCGGTTCGATATGAATGCCGCGCTTGACCTGCGCATCCCCGCCGGTTCGGCGAACGCGCTGCCGGCTCAACTCGCGTCAGCCGGGCAAGAGGGGATTATCACAACGCCGGATTACCGCGGCACGCCCGTTCTGGCTGCGTACCGCTACATCCCAGAAATTCACTGGGGCTTTGTTGCCAAGGAAGACGTGGCCGAGGCCTTTGCGCCGGTCACCGCGCTGACGCGCCAATGGGTGATCATCGGCCTGCTGGTGCTGCCGGTGGCCCTGCTGACTGCGATCTGGCTGTCGCAGGCGCTCACTCGGCCGCTCGCACACCTCGTGGATGCGACGCGCCGGGTGGCGGCCGGCGACCTCGAAACCCACATCAATATCGAGCGTACGGATGAAATTGGCGACCTGGCGCGGGCATTCCAGGCAATGGTAGACGCTGTGCGCGAAAGCCACGACGAACTAACGGCCCATTCCGACGAACTCGCGGCGCTGTTTGACCTTTCGCAGGATTTACTCGGCACACTCAACGTGCGCGATGCGCTCGAACAAGCGATCCGGAAGGCCATGGCCGGCACCAATCTCGCAGCGGGCGCCGCGCTGTTGATGAATGCCGAGGGCACCGAAATATCCGTTCAAGCAATCGTCGGCCGGAACGAATTTCTTTTGGGCGACCGCCACACGGCCCCCGGTTATGCCTTGCTGCAGCGGGAACCGGTCATGTCGACCGATCTGGACGCCGAAACAGAATTCGGCGTGCCGGATGCAATCCGGGCAGCCGGCGTGAAGTCCATCCTGGCCGTGCCGATGCTGGTCAACGAACAGGCGTGTGGGGCGCTCGTGCTCGATGCATTCGAGCGCCGCACGATCAGCCCGGACGAGGTGCGCGTGGCGCAGGCGATCGCAAACCAGACCGCGCTGGCCGTGGAGCGCGCCCGACTGTTTGCCGACTTGAGCGACTCGTACGACCGCACGCTCGACGCGCTCGTCGCAGCGCTCGACACCCGTGACAACGAAACGGAAGGACATTCCAAACGCGTGGTCGCCTTCACGCTTGCGCTGGCCGGTGAATTGCGTGTGCCGGTGCGAGACCTGGACGACATTCGGCGCGGCGCTTTGCTGCACGACATCGGCAAGATCGGCGTACCCGACGCGATCTTGCACAAGCCGGGACCGCTGACCGATGACGAGTGGATGTTCATGCGCGCTCATCCGGAACTGGGCGCGCGCATGCTCAAGAGCATCCGGTTTCTTGCGGAGCCGGCCGCGATGGTGCTGTCGCACCACGAGCGTTGGGACGGCGGCGGGTATCCGCGCGGGCTGGCGAGTGAAGACATTCCGCTCGGCGCGCGCATTTTCAGCGTGGCCGACACCTTCGACGCCATCACCTCCGACCGCCCCTATCGCCGCGCCCAGTCGTACGAAGTCGCGCTGGATGAAATCACCCGCGCCGCCGGCACTCAATTCGATCCGGATGTGGTGGCCGCTTTTCGCTCCATCTCGCCCGAGACCTGGGATCGCCTGCGTATACAAGCCCAGACCATCGGAGCGTCGGAGGCCTTGCTGGAGATCGCGGATGCGGTCCGCAAACCGGCCGCGGCAGACCCGCCCACGCCGAAATTGAACGAGGTGGTAGACGCCGACTGCCCGACCCCCGATTGCGAACAGCAAGACGACCGCGCGGCCCGGCCGGCGTCAGTGCGGCACGTCGAATCGTAGCGCATTACTTTCTCTCGTCAGTTTGACGCATCGCTTCGCTGGTAGTATCTACTCAGCCTGAGGATGCCACAGCGGGGATTGGGGGATTGGGGGATAATTTTCCGGGGGGAATCATGCCAGTACAACACATTCCCAAAAAGCCGCCCACGGGACTCGCGCGGATCATTTGGCGCTTGCCGATCTGGTTGTTTCGCCTGCGCATCAACTGGATTCTGGGAAGCCGCTTTCTCTTGCTACGGCACACGGGGCGCGTAAGCGGGCTGCCTCGGGCTAACGCGCTCGAGGTGGTGGAGTACGACCGTGATACAGACACGTATTACGTCGTGTCGGCGTGGGGCGAGCAGGCTGATTGGTACAAGAACGTAGTCGCACACCCGGAGGTCACGGTGCGCGTGTCACGGCGCGAGTTCGCCGCCCGCGCGCGATTCGTACCTCCGGCAGAGGCCGAAGAAATCATGGCGCGCTACGCACGCGAGAATCCGCGCCTGGCGCGCAACTTGCCGCGCGTGGCCGGCTACCGGCCGGATGGAACTGAAGCCGGCTATCGCGAGATCGGCCGCATGATAAAGTTTGTCGGCCTGAGACCGTCGGCCCCCAAGGGACTCGAGTGAGTCACACGCGTTCGATGATGGTGGCGATGCCCATCCCGCCCCCAACGCAAAGCGTAATCAGCGCCGTTTCCTGATCGGTACGCTCGAGTTCGTCGAGCGCCGTGCCCAGCAGCATCGCGCCGGTTGCGCCCAGCGGGTGTCCGAGCGCAATCGCGCCGCCATTCACATTGATATGTTCGGCGCCTTCCAGGTCCATCTCGCGCAGGAATTTCAACACGACGGCGGCGAAGGCCTCGTTGATTTCGATCAGGTCGATATCGGCCAGCGTCATGCCGGCCAGCGCAAGCGCCTTCTGGGATGCCGGCGCCGGGCCGGTCAGCATAATCGTCGGTTCCGTGCCGACAAGCGCAGCCGCCACCACACGCGCGCGGGGTTTCAACCCCAGCTCGCGACCCTTCGCCTTCGAACCCACGAGCACCATCGCGGCCCCGTCCACAATACCGGACGAGTTGCCCGCTGTGTGGACATGGTTGATCGTCCCGGCCTCGGGGTACTTGCGCAGCGCAACCGCGTCATAGGTCGCAGCGCCAATTTCGGCGAACGCCGGCTTCAACCCTGCCAGCGCCTCCAGCGTAGTTCCCGGACGCAGATGTTCGTCCCGCGTGACCGGGCCGCTGCCGTCGCCGTTCTGCACCGGGACAATCGACTTGAAATAACCATGCGCCTGCGCATGCGCCGCGCGCGTCTGCGAGCCGAGCGCATACCGATCGACGTCTTCACGGCTGAACCCCTCCAATGTGGCGATCAAGTCAGCGCCGATCCCCTGCGGAACGAAACTGGTCCGCTCGGCGACGTCGGGGTCCTCACCCATCGCGCCGCCGTCGGAGCCCATCGGCACGCGCGACATCGATTCGACGCCGCCGGCCACGACAAGGCTCTCCCAACCTGAACGCACTTTCATGGCCGCCAGATTGACCGTGTCCAGCCCGGACGCACAGAAGCGGTTGATTTGCGCGCCGGGCACGTCGATATCCCAACCTGCATACTGTGCGGCGATCTTTGGCAGATCCGCGCCCTGATCGTCAATTGGCGTGACACAGCCCAACACGACGTCGAGAGCAAAACAATGGGACGAACTTTGTGGAGCGCGCCGTTCGGTTTTCCGCGCCCCCGGGGTGTGCGTATGGCGTCGAATATGTAGGCTTCAGTTGTCATGTTATCCCTCGTTCAAGTCAGCGAGTCGCAAGTCAGCAATTGAGCAACCTGGCGCGTGCCCCCCATGCTCCACGAATTAAAACCCCATCCCCCTCCCAATAATCTCCTTCATGATCTCATTTGTACCGCCATATATCTTTTGCGCCCGCGCGTCCATATAGGCCTTCGCGATTGGGTATTCCGTCATATAGCCATAGCCGCCGTGCAGTTGCAGGCACTGGTCCACGACCCGCACCTGCATGTCGGTTGCCCACCATTTTGCCATGGCGGCCTTTTCGCCGCTCAGCGCGCCCCGATTGTAGAGCAGGATGCAATGGTCAATGAACACGCGGCCAATCTCCACTTTGGTCTGCATCTCCGCAAGCCGGAAGCGCGAGTGCTGAAACTTACCGATGGCTCGGCCGAACGCGGTCCGTTGCGAGGCATAGTCAATCGTCCATTCCAGCGCCTGCTCGGCCGCCGCGACCGCTCCAACGGCCATGGTGATGCGCTCTCGCTGCAGCCCCTCCGTGAGCGCGTAAAAGCCTTTATTCTCGTCACCGAGTCTGTTTTCGACCGGAACGCGTACATCCCGGAAGAAGAGTTCCGCGGTGTCCTGCGCGTGCTGGCCGATCTTCTCCAGTATCCGCCCCCGCTCATACCCCTCCATGCCGCGCTCGACTACGAATAAGCTGAGGCCGTGCGCGCCGGCGGCGGGATCGGTCTTGGCGACGACGACCGCCAAATCGTTGAGGATGCCGTTGGAAATAAACGTCTTTTGGCCGTTCAGCACGTAGTGATCGCCGCTGCGGACGGCGGATGTTTGAACGCCGGCGAGGTCGCTGCCCGTATTCGGCTCGCTCATGGCTATCGCGCCGATCGTTTCGCCCGCCGCCATCCCCGGCAACCAGCGCTGCTTCTGTTCTTCGTCGGCGAGGCGCAGGATGTACGGCGTCACCATATCTGTGTGGATCGTGAATCCGGGGCCGGAGGCGTTGGCGCGCGTCAACTCCTCGGCGATGATGGCGCTGTAGCGGAAGTCTTCGGCGCCGCCCCCGCCGAACTGTTCGGGGACGTCCATGCAGAGAAAGCCCATTTCGCCGGCCTTCCGCCAGACCTCCCGCGATACCTGCCGCTGACGCTCCCATTCGTCGTGGAAGGGCGTGATCTCCTGTTCCACAAATCTGCGGAAGGCGTCGCGGAACATGCGGTGTTCCTGTTCGAGAATAGAATCCTGCATTCGTGCTCTCCCTCACCCGGAAAGGTACTATGGCGCTTCGCCGAACAGTCCCGCGTCGCGCAGCGACTGGATTTCGGCTTCGGAGTATCCCGCCTCGGCGAGGATTGCGTCTGTATGCGCGCCGACTGGTGCGCCCGTAAATCTGTACTCCGGTCGCGAGCGTGAGAACTTAAGCGGATTGGCGATCTGTCGCTGCAGCGCGCCGTCCGCACGTGGCACGTCCACGAGCATGTCACGGGCGCGCGCTTGCTCGTGCTGCAATGCCTCTGACACGCCGAGCACCGGTTCGACGCAGGCATCGACGGTCGCAAAAACGTCCATCCACTCTTCCTGCGTGCGGCCCGCGAATATGTCGCGCAGCGCCTGTTTGACGCGCTGCCGGCCGGCCGCCTCGCCGCTCAGACCCGGCTCGACCAGGTCGGGACGACCCACGGCCTCACAGAGCGCGCGCAGGAATTTCGGCTCCAGGCTGCCCACCGACATGTAGCGCCCGTCTGCCGTGCGATAGAAATCGTAATAACCGCCGCCATTCAACCTCATCGTTTCCCGGCCCGGATCGACGCCGGTGACGAGAGCCGTCATCGCCGGGAGTAGATTCCACGCGAGCGAGCCGTCATACATGCTCACATCCACAAACTGGCCCACGCCCGTTTCGCGCCGGTGGATTTCGGCCGCGAGGATGCCGACCAGCGCCAGCAGCGATCCGGCGCCCACATCGGCCACCTGCACGCCCAGCGGGGTCGGCCCGTGCTCTTTCCGGCCCAGAACGCTGGCGACGCCCGCCAGGGCGAGGTAGTTAATGTCGTGACCGGCGCGGTCGCGGTACGGCCCGGTCTGGCCGTAGCCGGTCAACGCGCAATAGATCACGCGCGGGTTGGCTTCCTGCAGGGCACCGTATCCAATCCCCAGCCGGTCCATGACGCCGGGCCGAAACTGGTCCAGCACGATGTCGTGTGTCTGGACGAGGCGCTTGACGACTGCAGCCGCCGCCGGGTTTTTCAGGTCCAGGGCGAGCGCGCGCTTGGAGCGGCCAAGCACACCATGCCAGGTGGAAGAATCGCCATCCCTGGGCTGCATGCTCCGCATCGGATCGGGTCGTTGTGGCCCCTCCACGCGGATCACATCCGCGCCAAGGTCGGCCAGAAACATCGTGGCATACGGCCCCGGCAACAGGCTGGAGAAATCGAGCACGCGCAGCGCGGCAAGCGGTCCGGTCATCGTGGGGAGCGCCTTAGAGCACCAGCTCGGCCATAGCGCGCATGGCCGCGACATCGTTCGTCATCATGTTCAAGGTGGTGATCGGGCTTTGCATCCACAATTCAAGCCGCTCCGCAATGCGTTCTTTCGGCCCGCATAGGGCCACATCGTCCACGAGCGCATCTGGTACGGCGGCCATCGCCTGGGGCTTCTCGCCCGCCAGGTAGTGGTCCTGGATCGTGGCCGCCGCTCCTTCGTATCCGAAGCGGCAGGCCAGATCGTAGTAGAAATTCTTGCCCCGCGCTCCCATACCACCCACATAGAGCGCCAGCACTGGCTTGACCATATCGCGGCAGGCTTGCACGTCCGACCCGAGGACGACCGTCACCGACGGCGCAATGTCAAAATTGTCGAGGCTTTTGCCGTCCCCGGCTCTGGCGAAACCGGCCTGAATGCTTGCCGCGTAGACCTCATTGTAGTGACGCGGCGAGAAAAAGATCGGGAGCCAGCCGTCGGCGATCTCGGCCGTCAGTTCGACATTCTTCGGACCGATCGACGCCAGGTAGATGGGGATGTCGGGGCGACCGTGGATGATGCTCTTGAGCGGCTTCCCCAGACCGGTCGCGTCCGGGCCTGCATACGGGATTCTGTATTGCTCGCCGTCGTGCTCCAGCGGCGCTTCACGGCGGAAGATCGCGCGCACGATGTTGACGTATTCGCGCGTGCGCCGCAGCGGTTTGCCGTAGGATACGCCGTGCCACCCCTCCACGACCTGCGGGCCGCTCAGGCCCAGCCCAAGCAACATGCGGCCGCCCGAAAGTTGGTCGAGCGTCATAGCGGTCATGGCCGTGTTTGCCGGTGTGCGCGCGGGCATCTGCATGATGGCCGTACCGAGCCGAATCTGTTCGGTTTGCGCCCCGATCCACGCCAGCGGCGTGACCGCATCAGAGCCGTAGGCTTCGGCCGTCCACACAGCGTAGACGCCCAGCCGATCGGCTTCCTTGATCATCTGCATAGGCAGGCGAATTTTCGCGCCGGAGTACCCGGCCATGATTCCAAGTCGCATGAAAGTAATCCTTGTGAGTTGCTGAGTGTGTCGGAGGGGCGCCTCCGTCCTGCGTCAGTATCAGGTTGAGAATAGCACGAATGGCGTGCAAGAAAAAGTCGGAGGCGCCCGACGCGAGCACGCAAGATGTGTCACCGCAGACCTCCGAGGCCCGCTGCGCGAGACCTCGGAGGTCTGCCACTGACTCTTCAAAAGGGGGTAATACCGCAACCGGCAGCCGTTTGCTAGCGCACA
>JBHHUI010000031.1:0-10913 GCA_046753805.1 Anaerolineales bacterium | reverse complement strand
AGCGATAGCGTGACCGTGAGGCGTGCGCGGCGAAGGCGAACAGGCGGAGGCGAAGTCTCACAGGCATCAGGCCTTGTAGATCAGTTATGGCGCGTAATACAGATCGTCGATTGATTCCGATAGAGAAGTGTTCCCGTAGTCGAGCTGCACCTTGACGATGCGGCCGGCGGCGTCGTGTACGCCAATGAATTCCGAATGCGCTTCCGGCACGGGCATGTTGCGCACACTGCAAATCTGCTTGCCGCTGCTGTCAAAGGCCTCGAGCACCGCCGTCGGCCCGACCGTTTCGCCGTTCCCGATCCAAAAACCGACATGGGTACGCGCTGTGTCGAAGGTGATCGTCATGGGAACATTGTTGCTTGTTGCCGGGAAGACGGCGTCGTTGATGGCGACGTTGGGTGCGGACTGTACTTCGCCGGCCGGCTCGCCCGAGAACGTCAGGGCGCGCGTGGTATTGCCGGCCTCGAAGACAACGCCGTGCGCGGACTGATAGCTGGTCCCAATCACGGTCGCGTTGGACAGGTCGTCGAAGTTGATGAGCTTGCCCCCCGAGATCTCACTTGGGCTGAATATTTCAGTGCAGGGCGCGGGCGTATTCGTCGTGGTTGGTATCGGGGTGCTGGTGTTGGTAGGCGCAGTCGTCGGCGACGGTGTAACCGTTTCCGTCAGCGTCGCTGTGCTTGTGAGTGTCGGCGTATTCGTTAGCGTCGGCGTGCCCGTCATCGTGACAGTCGCCGTCGAGGTCGCCGTGACCGTCGCGGTAGCGGTCAGCGACAGGGTGAGTGTGTCAGAGGGGCGCGGCGTGAGGGTAGGCGACGGGGTCGGCGTAAAGGTGGGCGTAACCATCACCGTGCCCGTCAGTATCGGCGTGACCGTCGGCATATCTGTGACCGTCGGCATGTCTGTGACCGTCGGCGTGTCGGTGATTGTCGGCGTAAGGGTGGGGGCAAACTCCGTCGCTGCGGGCATCTCCGCGTACCAGTCGTCGCGTTGCTCGGCGCTCATATCGAACGGTTCCACCGGCGCGCTCTGGCCCTGGATGAACGACTGCTGGCTGGGCGGAATGCCCATCGTGTTGCCCGCCACGTCGGTCAGCGTGCAGTCGCCATCCATGCAGGTGACGATCATGTGGTCGTCGTTGGGATCGTCGGGGTTGCCCGGATCATATTCGATGCTTTCGTAAGAGCCGCGCACGGAGGCGATTCCAACCGGCGTCTCAACCTCCATCGTCCCGCCGGTCAGCGCGACCCAGATTTTACCGATGGCCAGAAACAGGCGCGCGGAGGGGTCGTCGAGTTCGGTGTTCATGCTCATGAGTGAAAAAAGCGTGTTCTCCGTCAGGCGCACGATCGTCCCTTCAGTGAAGCGCACTTCCGCGCGGCTGGCCGTGTATGTTTGCACCTGCCCGGAGTGCGTGAGCCGTTGGCCCAGATAGGCGGGGGCCAGGTCTTCCTCTTCTGAAGCGCGCGCTTCCACCTGCGCCTCGATCAGCCCGACGGTTGCAATGCGCTCTGCGTCGGGCGTGGGAATGTCGATCACGACGGTCGCCGGCGCGCTTGAACCGCCGCCCCCGCAGGCAAGCGCGGCCAGTACCAATGTGAGGGGGAAGACGGCGAGGCGATTCATGTCAGTGTCCGGTACCAGTGTTTGGGAGGTAGCATCCGGTGGGTCAAGAGAGCGCGAGAGCACTTTTCACGGACAACTGGAAACCGGCGGCTGAATCAACGCCATTCGATCTGGAAGTCGACCACGTCTAGATCGGGCCGGTTGCGCTCAATCCACACGATTGCACGCTGCAATTGCGCCTCGATTGGGGCGCGCTCGTTGGCGACCGCGACGAGGGCGATCTGCGCCGACCGCCAGAGATCGTTGTGTCCGACTTCGGCCACAGCCAGATTGAACTCACGCCGCAAGCGCGCCCGGAGAGATTTCAGGCTCCGGCGCTTGCCCTTAAGCGATTGAACACCCGGTAGATGCAGCTCAATAAGGCACGCGCCGACCATCATGCGACGATTGTAGCATGGGCGCATTTTACGAGCCAGAAGCGGCTATAATCGTTTGCATGTCGAAAATTCTGCCATGGATCCTTGTGCTCGGCTTCCTGGTCATCGCGGCGTTGACGGGCTTTGCCGTCGTCAACACCGTGCGCGATTCCACGCGCCCGGCAGCCGACCTGACGAGCGAACTAGCCACCGAAGCCGCCAGTCTGCTTCCGCAGACGACGCCGACGATCTACCCGAGCCGGACCACAGTCGTGCATGCCGTCCGGGCGCTGGCCCGACTGGAAACGGTTGCGTATTCCATCGAGAAAGTGATCGTGGCCGAAGAAAATCAGGGCCCGTTTGCGTTCCTCTTTGGCGACCGCTTGCTGCTCGTGGCCCACGGGGACGTCATTGCAGGCGTGGACCTGGGCAAGCTGCAGGACAGCGATGTGCAGGTATTCGATGAGGGCAGCGTGATTATGATTCTGCCCGCCCCTGAACTGTTTGTATCGACGCTAGACAATGAGAAGACTTTCGTGTACGACCGCGAGATCGGCGCACTCAGTCAGGGCGATGTGAACCTGGAGTCTGAGGCCCGCCGGGCAGCGGAGGTCGAGATCGAAAACGCCGCCCTCGAAGACGGCATCCTGGAAACCGCCCGGCGCAATGCCGAGACGACGATTACGCAGTTGCTGCTGTCGCTGGGATTCAGGGATGTGACGATGCTGCCGGCGACGGCGGTCCCGTAAGACGTGTAGCGTGATTCGCTGCACCCCATCCGACCGCCGCACGGTTCAGCGCGGATGCACCGGGTCTATGCTACCCGAGTCGTCCACTCTCCGTTCCCGTACTTCTCCGCCCGCACTTGTTCAACGGTCTCCAATTCCCAATCCGATAATGCGCCGGGCTTCAGCTCGACGTTGAGGGCCTGCGCGAAACCGACCGCCATTGCTGTGGCGGCTGTTTCCCAATCCAGTTCCGTTCCCAGTACATCCGCGATGGTTGTCGCGCGCGCGGCAACGTGTGCGCGCGCCCGGCTGCGCGCCGCTTCATCGTCGAAAACAAGCACTTCGCAGATGCGGGTGATGTCGCCCGTGAGCGGCAGCGTACCGTGTTGCAGCGCGACGCCCTGCTTGCGCAGTTGTGCGCTGCCGACGAGCTTTTTGCCGCCCGCCGTTATTTCGTAATTCGACGGTACTTCAAAGCACACCGGCCCGGAAAGGGATGCGGCCGGCGCGCCCCGATGATTGTTCACGTTCAGACCGAGGCGCTCCAGTCCGACCAGCAACCCCGCGCTCAGACGCCGGTAGCTTTCCACAATGCCGCCGCTCAGACGTGCATCCGAGTCCGGTGCGGTCACCGAATACGTCAGTTCGTCCGTGTGAAGTATGGCGCGCCCGCCAGTGGCGCGCCGCACAAGGTCGTATCCATGGGAACGCAGGCGCGCCAGGTCGATGTCGCCGACAGATTGTGCGTAGCCAAGCGACAGGCACGGCGGGTCCCAGGCAAAGAAGCGCAGCGTGGGCGGCGCTGCGCCGGCGGCCACAGCCAGCAGGATGGCCTCGTCAATGGCCATATTAGTGGCCCCGTCGTGCGGGGATGTGCGCAACACGCGCCAGCGCGCCGCTGGGTACGTTTCTTGCATCCTTTCGCCATTATACGCGGGCGTTTTGTCCATGCCGTATCCCGCAGTAGAATCTCCGCGTGCTCAGACCCCAGGCATTCTTGAGATCGAAATCGCTACCGCCGGTTCTCGCAGCGCTGACGCTGTCCGTCGCGGCCGCGCTGGCCTGCTCGCGGCAAGTTTCACCGGATGAGAGTCTGGCGGGGCGCGTGACGCCGCTCGATGCTACCCAGCAAGCAGCTGCCACCGCCGGAACCCCGCTGGCGCAGATATTCGAGACGCCCACGCCGGCGCCGACGCTGCTGGTGCGCGGCAGCCCCACGCCGGACCCTACCCGCGCCTACCAGGCGGGGGGCGTCGAGCAGGTGCACGTCGTCAATCCGGGGGAGTCGGCGGCCTTCATCGCCGCCGAGTTTGGCGTGCCGCTGGCAGAGATGCTGGCAGCCAATGCCATGCAAGAAGGAGATTTGCTTGCCATCGGGCAAGAGTTGGTCATCCCGGCGGTCACGCTCCCCTTCGCGCCGGCGTTCAAACTAATCCCGGATTCGGAATTGGTCTACGGCCCGAGCGTCGTGGGTTTCGACGTGAACGCGACGGTTGCACGCTTCGGTGGCTATCTCGCCGGGTACAGTGAGTTCGATGATAACGGCGTCAACCACACGGGCGCCGAGATCGTGCAGATGGTTGCCGAGCGCTACTCGGTCAACCCGCGCTTGTTGCTCGCCGTGTTGGAACACCAGAGCGGCTGGCTTGCCGCTCCGCAGCCGCCGGAGCAGACGCTCGCTTATCCCATGGGCCGCTTCGAGGATGGCCGCGAAGGGCTGCTGAAGCAGCTTTCGTGGGCCGCGAATCTGCTCAACGCCGGCTTCTACGGCTGGCGTTCTGAACAGGCGACGACTTATACACTCCCGACCGGCGAGGTCCTGGCGGTTGCGCCCGGCATGAACGCGGGTACCGTGGGCGTGCAACGATTGTTTGGACAGCTGCAAGACCTGCCGACATGGACGGCGACGCTCTCTCCGGGTGGTTTCGACCGCACCTATGCGACGCTGTTCGGCAACCCGTTTGCGCTCACGGTCGATCCACTTATTCCATCCGGGCTGGACGCGCCGCTGCTGGAATGGCCGTGGCTGCCCGGCGAGACCTGGTATTTCACCGGTGGGCCGCACGGCGGTTGGGACGCCGGCAGCGCCTGGGCAGCGCTCGACTTCGGGCCGCCGGAAGACCAGCTCGGCTGCACGCCTTCACAGGCGTGGGTGCGGGCCGCCGCCGCCGGGCGCATCGTGCGCAGCGCCGAAGGCGCAGTGCTCCAGGACCTCGACGGCGATGGATTCGAGCAGACTGGCTGGACGCTTTTTTACATGCACGTGGATTCTGATGGCCGCGTCCCGGTCGGGGTCGAACTCGGGGTTGGAGACCCGATTGGGCACGCTTCGTGCGAAGGCGGCTTTTCAAACGCAACCCACCTGCATTTCGCCCGAAAGTATAATGGCGTCTGGATTGCCGCCGACGATTCAACCTTGACGATGCAACTTGGCGGCTGGTCCACGGTGTCGGCCGGATCGGAGTACGACGGCTGGCTGGCGCGTAACAATGTGTCGCTCGAAGCATGCGATTGCCGTGACGTGGTTAATGCCATTCCTACCCGATGAGCCAGTAAGCAGTGAACGGTAAGCCGGTGAATCGTTTTCTGGTCGCCGGGGGTATGCTCGTGTTCGCGGCGCTGGCTTGTACACGCGGCCCGACCGAGATCGTCGGTCGCGTCACGCCGGTGGGGACCCAGTTCTTCACGCCCACGCCGCGCCCCGTGCCGACTCTTGTTCGGCAGGTCGCCACGCCCGAGCCGGTGCAGGGCCCGACGCCGACTCGTCCGCCGATTGCCGAAGACGTGCCGCTCGTGTATGTCGTGCAGGCCGGCGATACGCTGGAGCTCATCGCCGACCGTTTCGACGTGCCGGCGGACAGCATCGTGGCGCTCAACGCGCTGGAGCCCGGCGAAGAAGTCGAAATCGACGACGTTATTTACATTCCGGCGCGCCTGTCCGGGAGCGGCCCCAGTTTCCGGATTGTCCCCAATAGCGAAATGGTGTACAGCCTGGGTGCGATTGGGTTTGACACGGAATTATTCGTGCAATCACAGGGCGGCCACCTGGCCCGATACCGTGAATTCGTACAGAGCCAGATGCGCACGGGCGCCGAGATCGTGCAACTGGTCGCAGACCAGCATTCGGTCAACCCGCGCCTGTTGCTGGCGCTCGTTGAGTTCCAGAGCGGCTGGGTGGCAAATCCCGACCCACCGGCCGATCTGGTCTACCCCCTTGGTTACCAGAATCCGCGCCGGCAGGGATTCTTCCAGCAGCTCGACTGGGCCGCCGACACGCTCAACCTGGGCTATTACCGCTGGCGCGACGCCAGCCTGCAGGCGCTTGAGTTTCGCGACGGGCAACAGATTCGCGTCGCCCCCACGGTCAACGCAGGCACCGTCGCGGTGCAGTACCTCTTCTCGCAGATATACGACAAGGCCGGCTGGGAAGTTGCCGTCGGTGAAAGCGGCGTTTACGACGCGTACTTTTCATTAATGGGCGATCCTTTCGAGCACGCCGTTGAGCCGCTCATTCCACCCGGCTTGAACCAACCGACATTGCAACTGCCGTTCATGCCAGACCGGAAATGGCTCTTTATTGGCGGGCCACACCCGGCCTGGGAAGCGGGCAGTCCATGGGCTGCGCTCGATCTCGCACCGCCCTCTATGGAATCCGGCTGCGTGAAGTCAGAAGAGTGGGTGACCGCGCCCGCGCCGGGACTTGTGGTACGCGCCGACAACGGCATCCTCATGCTCGATCTGGACGGCGACGGGCACCACCAGAGTGGCTGGGTTGTGTTCATCCTGCACATCAGCAGTGACCAGATCACCCCGGTGGGTCGCTTTGTCGAGACCGGCGACCTGCTCGGGCATCCGTCCTGCGAAGGCGGCCGCTCGCTGGGCACCCACATCCACATCGCGCGCAAATACAACGGCGAGTGGGTTCCGGCGGATGGCGAGGCGCCCTTCGAGCTTGGCGGCTGGACGGCGCACTTCGGCGACCGCGCCTATGCCGGCACCATGACCTCGGGCGGCGACTCTATCCGCGCCTGCGAGTGCAGCAGCGAGGTGGCCGGCATCTGGATCGGACGCGGCGGGGAAGCAGCCAATAGTGAATAGCGGATTTCCACACGTCGCCATTCGCTATTCGCCATGCGCCGCTGATTGCGTTTTTGGCTGCTTTTCGTAGAATTGCTCTCAGATACACGCGCGAGAAATCGGTACGCGCGCGCCGCACGGTTGCGTTCTAAGCCTCGACGGGGGGCAACGGCGCCACACAGGAAGGCGTGTTGTCGAGCAGAGGGGGGGAGCGCCGATTCCCCCGGAATGTGCCTGACAATTAAAGAGAGCTTCCCATGAAATACACGCTGGGCAGTATTGGCGTTGCACTGGATAAAGGCCGCTTCGTCGGTCGCCGGCTGGCGCTGCTCCAGTTCGAACACGGGCTGACACAAATCCGTGAGCTTCCGTCGGCAGAACTGCTCGAACCGCTCGACGTCCTGTTCCCGCACATCTTCGTTGTTTCCGGCGGCCCCGGCCACGGAAAGTCGGCTTTGTTGCGTCAATTCGAGCTTGTGGCGCGCGCTGAACCTGAAAACGAACCGGTGCTGGTCGCCGTCGACCTGTCGGCGGAACCCGGCCTGCTCGGCCCGCTCGACCTGCTGCAGGTCCTGCACGATGCGCTGTTCCAGCTTGGCTTTGAAGCCGAGTTTGAAGCGTTTCGCGATGTGGTTGCGCGGCGCGTTGAAATTGTGCGCCAGTTGGATGACGCCCAGCGGGCATACATCACGCTGCTGTCAGCGCGGCAATCCGACGCCATCGATGCGCTGCGCGGCGGCCGGCTCGACGCACCCGCATTGGCAAGCTGGCTCCTCGGCCGAGAGGACCTCGATGACAGCCGCGACCCGTTCATTCAGCATCTGCGCCGCCGCATGTCCGCTGAGGATTGGGAACTGCTAACCGATCCAGCCCAGATTGCCGCCAGTTTTGTTGAAGCAACCAACGCGATCGCTCGCCGCGACCGTCCGCTCGTGCTGCTGGTCGAACTGGAGACCGGCGGCGAGCAGCGCCTCGACTGGCTGCGCCGCTGGGTGCTCCCGGAGACCGGGCTGCACACGCTCTGGGTTCTGGCCGGAGATTTCGACGCGAACCAGATCAACAGCATGCGCGACGACTTCGTCGAGGAGATGCTGGCGCGCGTCCCGTTGGAACCGCTCTCGCGGCTCGAAGTTTCGAGTTACCTGCGGCAGTATAGCCCGCGCCCCGGAGCGGCGCCGAACCGCGCATTTGTGCGCGCGGTACAGCAGATCAGCAAAGGGATGCCCCTTGCGGTGGAAGTTCTTGCATATCTGCACAAAGCCGGCGTGGATGTAAAGAACGTCTTTGACGAGCTGCGCGCGACGGACGCCCCGCTGGGCGAGCGCTTGCGCGCCTTTCTAGCGTTGTTTGTTGAGCTTGGCGTTGTCTCGGCGGGCAGAGCTGCGTCCGGGAATGGCGAGGCCGACCGCCGCCGGTTGTGGCTCTACTGCGTGGCCCTGCTGCGCCGGTTCGACCCGGCTGTGCTCGGCGTAATGCTGACGGCCGCCGGACAGGACGCCGATGTGGAAGCCGTGCGTGCAGAGCTAAAAGAGGCGTATCACTTCCTGTTCGGCGCCTCCCGGAACAGCGTACATCCACTCGTGCGCGATATTCTGCGTGGGTGCTTCTGGTCGGACGAGCCTGATGAATCAAAATCCAAGGCGGCGCGGGCGGCGGCCGGGTTTTACCGGCAGCGGCTCGACGAGATCGGCGCCGACCACGACGTCGGGCAGCGCCACGAACTCGGCGCCTGGCGCGAAGCCACACTCGACTACATCAGCGCGCTGTTCTGGGCCAGCCCGGCGGGCAAGCAATCGCGCGGCGCGTTTTTCCGCGCGCTGATCGAGGCCGCCGTGTTTCACCGATTGCTCGCGTCCGACCTGCTGGCAGTGGCCGCCTTGCACGCTGAACATGACGCGGAGCTTGGCGAGCATTGCGACCGGGTCGCAGCGTTGCTTGCGCAGGCTGCGCCGGAGCCTGGCGACCCACGCGTCGCGCTGGCTTCGTTAGAGGCGCTCGAGGCCAAAGCAGAACAATGGGAGTTTACGCCGCTGCACCATGCATTGCTGGCGCTGCTCAAGGCGCAGCGCCTCGTCGCGGCCGGGCGCGCCGGCGAAGCGATCGAGGTGCTGCAGAACGCGGCAGCGCCTGAGTTGCAAAGCCGCACGGCAGCGCTGCTGTCACAGATCGGTTGGCAGGCCGTCCGTATGGGTGGGGAGACTGCGCTGGACGAGGCCCGGCGTGCGTTTGAGGCGGCCGCTGGCTTCGCGCCGCATGCGGGCGATCCGTTGCTTGGGCAAGGCGCTGTGCAATTCGCAGCGCGCGACTTCGAGGCGGCGCAGGAGCATGTGCGCCGCGCGATTGATGTCGGCGGCGAGCGGGACCATGCGCTCATCTGGTTGGGGCATGTCAACTATGCCTCCGGCCATTACGGCAAGGCGACAAGCGCATTCCAGCAAGCGGTCGAACTGCAGCCCCGCTCGCCCGATGCGCACGCCGGCGCCGGATACGTGCTGCTGCGCCTCGGGCATCCGCAAGATGCGCAGGCCGCGTTCGAACGCGCCATCGAATACGACGACGAATATGCCATTGCCCACAACGGTCTGGGCGATGCTGTCGCTGGGCTGGGCGACCGCGCGCGCGCCGAAAGCGCCTATCGCCGCGCAATCGATCTGGACGAACATTATGCACTGCCCCATAAGGGGTTGGGCAGCTTGATGCTCAGTTTTGGGCGTCACGAGCAGGCGCAGGCGCAATTTGAAGCCGCCATCGCACTGGGCGGCCTGGATGAACTGCAATTGGCCGAAGCACACAATGGCCTCGGTATGGCGCATTTCCATCAGGGACGCTACGCCGAGTCGATGGCAAGCTACCAATATGCCATCGAACTGGCGCCCGATCATGCGCCCTCGCATGTGGGCCTGGGGCAAGTCCTGTTGCACCTGGGTCGGCACGCGGAAGCGCTGACAGCTTGTGAGCGCGGCATCGAACTCGATCCGCGTTTTGCCTTCGGGCATTACACGCTTGGGGACATTTACCGTGCGCAAGGCCAGCCGAAGGCAGCCATCATTGCTTACGAGCGCGCGGTCGCAGAGGACCCCGACTACGCTGCGCCGCACACTGGATTGGGCAGCTTGTATGCGGAACTGGAACGCTACCCGGACGCAATCTCCGCATTCCAGCGCGCGTTCAACCTTTCCGGCTTGAATGAATACGAACTTGCTCTGGCCCACAAAGGGCTGGGCGCCGTATATCAGGAGCAGGGTAACGTGGCAGAGGCCATTAGGGCTTACCGGCAGGCGCTGGCGCTGAATGTTCTCGATGACCGCAACCGCGCGTTGACGTTCAGCGCGCTCGGCGACTTGCATCGTGGCAGTGCTCAATACGAAGAAGCGATTGAGGCCTATCAGCAAGCGGTAGACGTGGGCGTACTAAGCGGCTCCGAACTGGCGCGCGTCCACAGCGGGTTGGGTACGGCGCACCGGGCGCAAAACCGGCCGGATGAGGCGCTGGTCTCATACCGGCTGGCGATGGTGCTCGATCCAAAGTATGCCTATCCTCACAATGGCCTGGGCAACATCCATTACGTGCGCGGCGAGTTCGAAGAGGCCATTCACGCCTACCAGCGCGCGATTGAACTGGACTCTGAATACGCACACCCGTACAACGGGCTTGGGAACGTGTTCGCCGATCTCGGCCGGCATACCGAGGCGGTTCAGTCTTACCAGCGCGCCATCGAAACCGGCGGTGTAGACAACCACGAGCTTGCCATTTTCTACAATGGGCTGGGCAACAGCTACGCCGACCAGGGCGAGTTGGAACCTGCCATCGAAGCCTATCTGCGGGCCGTCGAGTTGGACCGCGAATACGCTTTTCCGCACAGTGGGCTTGGCAGCGCGTACGCCGACCTGGGCAATTACGAATCGGCGCTGGAGGCATTCCAACACGCCGTAGAGCTTGGCGGGCTGGGCGACCGCGAACTGGCAGTGGTGTACAGCGGCATTGGCAATGTGCAACGCGACCTTGGAGACTACCAATCCGCGATAGAGAATTACCAGCAGGCGATTGTGCTCCACCCGAAAGACCCCACTCCCCACACCGGACTGGCGATCGCGTGCCGGGCTGTCGGCGAATACGAAGCGGCGTT
>JBHHUI010000030.1:0-10914 GCA_046753805.1 Anaerolineales bacterium | reverse complement strand
CGTTCGGCAGGCCATGGACGAAGAACTGGCAAGAGACGAACGTGTCTTCATTACAGGCGAAGACGTAGGCAAGCGCGGGGGTGTGTTCCGCGCCACGCTGGGGTTGATCGACAAATACGGCGAACGCCGCATCGTCGATTCGCCGCTGGCCGAACTGTCCATTGTCGGCATCGGCGTGGGGGCTGCTCTTTACGGCCTGCGCCCGATCTGCGAGGTGCAATTTGCCGACTTCATCCATCCCGCGTTCAACCAGATCGTGAATGAAGCCGCCAAGATGTGCTATCGCTCCAATGGTGAATGGACGGCGCCGCTGGTGATCCGCGCGCCGTATGGCGGCGGCATCGGCGGCGGGTTGTACCATTCGCAGAGTGTGGAGGCTTTCTTCACGCATGTGCCGGGGTTGAAAGTCGTCATCCCGTCCAACCCGCACGACGCCAAAGGGTTATTGAAGAGCGCCGTGCGCGACCCGAACCCGGTGCTGTTCTTCGAGCCGAAGAAGGGCTACCGCCTCATCAAGGGCGAGGTGCCGGAGGACGACTACACCGTCCCCATTGGGCCGGCGCAGGTCAGCCGGACGGGCAGCGACCTGTCGGTGTTCGCCTATGGCATCATGCACTTCTACTGCCTGCAGGCGGCGGAGAAACTGGCGCAGGAAGACGGCATCGACGTCGAGATTGTGGACTTGCGTACGTTGCTTCCCATCGACCGTGAGACGATTGTGGCCTCCGCCCGCAAGACCGGCAAAGCATTGATCGTCCATGAGGACAACCTGACCGGCGGTTACGGAGCCGAGATTGCGGCTATCATTGCGGACGAAGCCTTTACCGACCTCGACGCGCCTGTGCGACGACTGGCCGGGCCGGACGTGCCGGCGGTCCCGTTCAGCCATCACATGCAAGACTGGTTCATGCTGAATCCAGAAAAGATCGCCAAAGCGATGAGAGACCTCGCCAACTATTAATCTCCAGTCTCTAATCTCCGGCGGATTATTGGAGACTGGAGATTAGAGATTGCATTCAGGCCACAAACCATGCCAACACAAATCATCATGCCGCAATTGGGCGAAAGCGTCGTCGAAGGAACCGTCAGCAAGTGGCTGGTGTCGGAAGGCGACGCTGTGAATGAGTTTGATCCCGTACTCGAAGTGACTACCGATAAGGTCGATACCGAGATCACGGCAATTGCGGCCGGAACGGTGCTGAAGATCCTCGTCGAGGAAGGTGTAACAGTTGCGGCCGGCGCCCTGCTGGGCTGGATCGGCGAACCCGGCGAGGCCGTGCCCGACAACGGGGATGTTGAGCCTATGCAAGCGTCACCCGCGCCAGCCTCTACTCCAGCGCCCGCACCCGCCCGCGCGCGCGACCGTGATCTGGGCTTCATCTCCCCGGTCGTCGCAAAGATCGCCGCCGAACACAGCGTAGATTTGAGTCAGGTCAACGGCACGGGTTCGGGCGGGCGCATCACGAAGAAGGACGTGTTGCGATTTATCGAATCCGGAGCTGTCGCGCCGCCCGCTGCAGAACCGCCGCCCTGGGAACAACCCGGCGAAGGCGACCTCTTCCGCCCGCCGGAATTGCAGTTCGCGACTCAGCAACCGGATACTGCCACGGTCACGCCGGCGCCGACTCACGCCCCCGGTCGGGATGTGCCGCTCGGGACCATGCGCAAGGCCATTGCCGAACACATGGTGCGTAGTAAGCATACCTCGCCGCACGTGACGACCGTGTTCGAAGTGGACATGAGCGCGGTCATGGCGCACCGGGCGGCACACAAGGCGCAGTTCGAGCGCGATGGGGCCAAGCTCACCTTTACGCCCTATTTCGTCGCGGCTAGTGTGGCCGCGCTTAAGGCGCATCCGGAGGTGAACAGCTCGTTTGTGGACAACACCATGCGCCTGCACCGCGCGGTGAACATTGGTGTGGCGGTCTCGCTCGGGGCGGAGGGACTCATCGTGCCGGTCGTGAAAGATGCAGACGAGAAGTCGCTGCTCGCACTGGCGCGCAGCGTCAACGATCTGGCGGAACGGGCGCGCCGCAAGCAGCTCCAGCCGGAAGAAGTGCAGGGCGGCACGTTTACGATCACGAACCACGGCGTGTCCGGCTCGCTCTTTGCCACGCCAATCATCAATCAGCCGGAGTGCGCGATCCTTGGTGTGGGCGCGATCCAGAAGCGGGTCATGGTCGTGGGCGACGATGCCTTTGCGATCCGCCCGATGGCGTATGTGACGCTCACGTTCGATCACCGACTTATTGACGGGGCCATCGCGGATTACTTTATGGCGAAAGTGAAAGAGACTTTGGAGGGGTGGAGTTGAGGGGGTGAAAGAGTGACAAGACGAGAGGGTGACAAGGTGAGAGGGGGCAACTGTGGGAGAGAAGATACGGACGCACCGCGATCTGCATGTGTACCGCCGTGCGTTTGATGCAGCCGTCACCATCTTTGAGTTATCGAAGTCGTTCCCGAAAGAAGAGACGTACTCGCTTACCGATCAGATTCGCCGGTCATCTCGCTCGGTGTGCGCCAATCTGGCGGAGGCGTGGCGCAAGCGGCGTTACGAACTGGCGTTCATTGCCAAGCTGTCGGATGTCGAAGCCGAAGCCGCCGAAACCCAGGTCTGGCTGGAATTCGCAGTAAAATGCGGCTATCTTGACCGCGACGTCGCCGCTGACATCTACCAGGCGTACGACAGCCTCATCGGGACAATCGTGGGTATGATCAACCATCCTGAAACCTGGATCATCGGGAACAGCAGGACCCGCAAGGCATAGTTCACCTTGTCCCCCCTCACCGGGTCACCCAGTCATCCCATAGGAAAACCGGAGCGCAACAATCACCATGAACTATGACGTCATCATCATCGGCGCTGGTCCGGCCGGATATGTGTGCGCGATCCGCGCCAGCCAACTCGGGCAGAAAGTTGCCATCGTGGATAAGGAGTGGCTTGGCGGCGTATGCCTGAACGTCGGCTGCATCCCCAGCAAATCGCTGCTCAAAAACGCAGCAGTAGCGCACACGTTGCGCAAACGCGGCAAGGAATTCGGCTTTTCGTTCGACAACCTGCAGCTCGACTACTCGGCGGCCGTCAAACGCTCGCGTCAGGTCTCGAACCGGCTCACGAAGGGCGTCGGGTTCCTGATGAAGAAGAACAAGATCGACGTGCATATGGGCGCAGCCCGGCTGACATCCGCCGGCCGCGTTGAGGTCGCCGGCGATGAGGGCGCGACCACGCTCAACGGAAAGCACATCGTCATCGCCACTGGCGCGCATGCCATCGCGCCCGGCTCGTTCAACGTGGACGGCGAGCGCGTGCTTACATATCGGGAAGCGATTCTGCAGGACTCGCGCCCCGCGCGCGCCGTCATTGTGGGCAGCGGCGCCATCGGCGTCGAATTTGCAACCGTGTGGAATTCCTACGGCGCGGACGTGACCATCGTCGAGATGTTGCCGCGTATCGTCCCGCTCGAAGACGAAGCTGTCAGCAAGGAACTCGCCAGGAGTTTCAGGAAGGATGGCATCAACCTGCTCACCGGCGCGAAGGTCGAGGCCATCGACGCCTCCGGCGCGCAAGTGCAGGTGACCGTTTCGGGTGCGGACGGTGAGCAGACGCTGCCGGCGGACCAGGTGCTCGTGGCAATTGGATTTGCGCCGAATAGCGGTGGGCTGGGATTGGAGGAGCTGGGCGTCGCGCTGACGGAGCACGGCGCGGTCAAAGTGGACGCCGGTCTGCGCACGAATGTGCCCGGCGTATACGCTATCGGCGATGTGACCGGCGAACTCATGCTCGCGCATGCCGGCTCCGCGCAGGGGATCGTCTGCGCTGAGACCATCGCCGGGCATCCGACCGTCGAGCTAGACTACAAAATGATGCCGCGCGCCACGTACTGTCACCCCGAGGTTGCCTCGTTCGGCCTGACCGAGGCGGAGGCCGCTGAACAGGGCTACGACTTGAAGGTGGCCAAATTCAATTTCCAGGCCAACGGCAAAGCGCTCGGGCTGGGAGATTACGGTGGATGGGTGAAGATCGTGAGCGATGCCAAGTATGGCGAAATCCTGGGAGCGCACATGATCGGCCCCGGCGTGACCGAGCTGCTGCCTGAGCTAACGCTGGCGCAAAGTATGGAATTGACCGGCGAGGAGATCGCCCGCAACATCCATGCCCACCCGTCGCTGTCCGAGGTGTTGATGGAGGCGGCGCACGGGCTGGTGGGGGAGTATATCCACCAGTAGCTGTTTACAACGGACTTCAAAAAACTGCACGGGACGCACAAAAATACATCTGTTCCGTGTCATCCGTGGTTAATCTTTGACGTATCGGGGATAGGTCTTTTTCGCGCGCTCGGCTGCTTCCAAATCCACGTCCACCGTCACAAACGGAGTCTCGCGCGAAGTCAGGCCCAGCACTGTTCCGTCCGGGTCTACGATCCAGCCCTGGCCGCCTACGTCGGCCGACAGACCGGGCGGATTGACCTTGTTCGATGAGAGTGAATACGCGCCGGCCATGATGGCGGCCGCGCGGCCGGCTACGAGCCACTTGTCGACGGTGGCTTTTTCTGTCGCGCGCGGCGTGGCGATGATGTGCACGCCCTGCTGGCCGTATGCCCGCGAACGTCCACTGAACCACACCTCGGTACAGATCTGAAAGCCGACTCGTGCGTCGCCACAGCGGATCGGCGCAAACACGCCGTCACCGCGTGCGTACCAGCTTGCTTCCCAAAATCCGTCTTCGTCGGGCAAATAGTATTTGGAGTGCGCAGCGCGGTAGCCGCGCCCCCCAGTCTCGTCGACTGGACGAGGCGCTTCCCACACAAAGGCCTCGTTCAGCCGGGCGTCGCCGGCATTGACAGGGCGCGACCCAAGCACGGCCGCAGGGGCCAGCTCGCCCAGTCGGGGCAGCCACGCGTCGTGGGCGGCCACCGCGGCCTCCCACACAGACGAGTCCACTTCCTTGGTCCTCGCGAACCACGGCGCGAAGCACATTTCCGGCAACAGCACCAGCTCGCTGCGCGCCGCCCGGCAGTGCGCCGCCAGCGCTTCCCAGTCGCGGGCGAGGTCGTTCGGCTCGTCGTTCAGTTCGCAGACGGTGACGCGCATGTCAGGTCAGCGCGCCCGCCCCACCGAGCCAGCGCAGCACGTCGCTGAGCGCAGCAATGCGCGTGCAGTCCACTTCGGGGAAGAATTCGTGCGGGTCGAAGAGCACCGGCGTCAGCCCGGCCCCGCGCGCCCCCACCACGTCGGCGTAATAGTTGTCCCCCACGTAGACGGTCGCCTCGGCGCGCGCGCCCGCCATCTCGAGCGCAAGCGCAAAGATTTCGGGGTCCGGTTTCCAACTATTGGCCTCGCCGGCCGACAGCGTGAAGTGAAACAGTCCTTCCAGTTCCAATTCCGTCACCTGTTCGTCGAGCGGATACGGGCGGTTGGAGACCAGTCCGACGGTAAACCCGGCCTTGCGCAGCGTTCGCAGGGTGGGTAGTGTGTCCGCGTGCGTAATCCCCATTGTGTTTTCGTAATACTCACGGAAGCGGTCCGTGAGCGTGCGTGCGTGCGCGTCCACGTCACTGGTCACGCTGAGGAAACACAACTCCTTGCGTGCGAGCTCGATCCAGAACTCATCCTCGCCCCGCGCGCGGTCGGCATTTATCTGATCATTGTCCGCCCAGTAAGCGTGCTGCCAGCGCACGAGTCGATGGAGCGCGTCGTCGCCAAACTGTAGTCCCAATTCGGCGCAATATTTAAAGAACAGCGCCGCCGGTGAATCAGGCAAGTGCCGGATTGTGCCGTCAAGGTCGAACAGAATGGCTTCGTAGCCGTTGGGAGAGAGGGGCATAATGGGTTTTCGTGAAGCGGGGAGCGTAAGGCGATCCCGGATCGATCTTGCTCCACGCGCTTTAACCGCCGATATACGACATCTCAATCTTCGGCAGGTCGACCGTCTGAGCGCTGCGGATTTCTGAGTAGCGGTCGGTGCGGCGCGTCCAGATGGAGGCGATGGCAGCGCGGAGTTCGTCGTCGGTGGCCCCGTCGCGCAGCAGCTTTCGGACATCGTGGCCGCGCGTCGCAAACAGGCAGGTGTACAGTTCGCCGTTGGCCGACAGTCGCAGGCGCGTGCAGTCTGCGCAGAACGGCTGCGTCACCGAGGCGACAATGCCGATCTCGCCGCCGCCGTCCAGGTATCGCCAGCGCTTTGCCACTTCGCCGCGATAGTTCGGGTCGGCCGGTTCAATCGGCATTTCGGCGTTGATGATGTGGACGATCTCGGCGGCGGAAACCACGTCGTCCATGCGCCAGCCATTCGTGTGACCCACATCCATGTACTCAATGAATCGCAGGATATGGCCTGTGCCGCGAAAGTAGCGCGCCATTGGCAGGATACTGTCTTCGTTCAGCCCGCGCTGCACGACCATATTGATCTTGATTGGCTGCAGCCCGGCGGCTGCAGCTGCGTCGATGCCGGCCAGCACTTTCTCCACCGGGAAATCCACGTCGTTCATAGCCATGAAGGCCTCGTCGTCCAGCGCGTCCAGGCTCACCGTCACGCGTCGCAGTCCGGCTTCCTTGAGCGCCCGCGCCTTCTTTACGAGCAAGGCGCCGTTCGTCGTCAGCGTCAGGTCCAGGTTCGGGATGCGCGCCAAAATCTCAACCAGTTGCTCAATTTCGCGACGGAGCAGCGGCTCGCCGCCCGTCAGGCGCACTTTGCCTACGCCGAACTCGACGAACAGGCGCGTCAGGCGCCCGATTTCCTCGAAACTGAGCAGCTGCTCTCGTTCGAGGAAGGGGTAATCTGCGCCGAAGACTTCCTTCGGCATGCAGTACACACAGCGAAAATTACAGCGGTCTGTGACGGAGATGCGCAGGTCGCGCAGCGGGCGACCCAGGGTATCGGTGAGAGGCATTGCGGGAAAGAGTCTATCACGGATCATGAATGGGGCGCGGATGGATGCGGATCAGAATTCCCCGAGCAAGGTCCAAACGATCTGCCGGCCGTCGAAATGATTTGACGGCATTGGGGCGTCTCTCAGCGTCCCATTCCTCCGGAGGCTATAATTCCGCCGGACTGTCATGGACGCCAAATCGCACGCAGTACTCGAACTCCCCAGGGTGCTCGACCGGCTGGCCGGGTTTGCGGCCTTCTCCGCCGGGCGCGACCTCGCGCTGCAACTGGAACCGGCCACCGAGCTGGCCGAGGCGCAGCGCCGGCAGCAGATCACGTCTGAGGCGCGCCGGCTGCTCTCCGCCAATACCAACGCAAACATTGGCGGCGCGCGCGATGTGCGTGAGGCTGTCGGGCGCGCCGCGCGCGCCATGCTGCTCCAGCCCGCGGAACTGCTCGACATCAAGAACACGCTCATCGCCGGTCGCGAACTGCAACGCGTCATCACGCGCTTGCGCGAGACGTTTCCCCGGCTGGCCTTCATTGCCGATGGGATCAGCGAGACGCCCGGACTCGTGGAGGCCGTCTCGCGGGCGCTGGACGAGCGTGGCGAGGTGCTCGACAGCGCCTCGGACCGACTCGCCCAAATCCGGCGCGACCTGAGCATTGCCCACGACCGCCTGCTCGACAAGCTGCAGAACATCGTCAGCAGCCAGCGCAACGCTCCCTACTTGCAGGAGCCGATCGTCACGCAGCGCGGCGACCGCTACGTCATCCCGCTGAAGGCCAATTTCAAGGGGCGCATCCGGGGTGTGGTACATGACCAGTCGTCCTCGGGCGCGACGCTGTTTATCGAGCCGCTGGCGACGGTCGAACTCAACAACCGCTGGCGCGAGCTGCAGCTGGCCGAAGCTGAAGAGGTGCGCCGCATTCTGGCGGAACTGACGGCCATGGTCGGCATGCACGCCGAATCGATCACGTACACGGTTGCTGCGCTGGCCGAACTGGACCTGGCCTTTGCGAAAGCGCGCTACGCCGAGAGCTTGCGCGCCAGCGAGCCGGAGTTGCTCGCGTTTTACGAAAAGCCGCCCGAAAGCGTGCGCCCTGGTCACCAGGTCGGGCCGACTTCGCGTAGCACCCTGGCGCACAGTCCCGTGCGGGACGGCGCGGGGTCCGCGCCACCCCGTCCCGGGGCCGCCTCGTCCAGTCGACGAGACTGGGGGGCCACGGGGGGACGTGGCGCTCATCCGGGCAGCGTGCTGCGTTTGCACGGCGCGCGCCACCCGCTGCTCGATCCGGAGATTGTCGTGCCGGTGGACCTCGTGCTGGACGACAAGACATACATCGTCGTCATTACCGGCCCAAACACGGGCGGCAAGACCGTCACGCTCAAGACCGCCGGGCTGCTGGTGCTCATGGCGGAGTGCGGCCTGCACCTGCCCGTGCAGGCGGGGTCGGCGCTGACAGTCTTTGCCGGCGTCTACGCCGACATTGGGGACGAGCAGTCTATCGAACAGAGTCTTTCCACATTCTCCTCCCACATCACCAACATCATCCGTATTCTCGGTCAGGCGGACGAGCATTCGCTCGTCGTGCTGGACGAACTCGGCGCGGGCACCGATCCGGGTGAAGGCTCAGCGCTCGCCCGTGCGCTGTTGAGCTACCTGCTCGACCGGGGCGTGACGACCCTCACCGCCACGCACTATCCGGAGCTGAAGGCGTACGCGCACGCGACGCCGGGCATGATCAACGCCAGCGTCGAATTCGACCCCGAGTCGCTCGCGCCCACGTACCGCCTGACGATGGGGCTCCCCGGTCGCTCGAACGCGCTTTCGATTGCGCGGCAGCTGGGGTTGGACGAGACGATCGTCGCCGAGGCGCGCGGCATGACGGGCGCAACCGACCAGCAGACGCAGGACCTGCTCGACGAAATCCACCGCCAGCACGATCTTGCCCAGAAGGAACGCGCCCTGGCGGAGGCCGTGCGCGCCGATGCGCTGCGATGGGAAGCCGATCTAACGCGCCGGTTGGAAAAGATCGAAACGGAGCGGCAGGAGATTCTGGACTCCGTGCGCGCCGATGCGCAGCGGGAGCTGGATGATCTGCGTGCGGAAGTGGAGGACTTGCGGAAAGAGCTCCGCTCGGCGCGCCTCCCGCTGCAAGCACTGCGCGACGTGGAGGATCAGGCGGGCGAATTGGAGGCCTCATTCGGCGCGGAATTAGCAGCGCCGCCCGCCGGGGCGTTGCCCGACGCGCCTCCAACCGAGCCGGGGCCGCTGCGGTTGGGCGACCGCGTGCACGTGAGTCGCCTCGGCGCGCAGGGGGTGATTATGGCGCTTTCGGAAAGCGAGGCCGAAGTGCAGATCGGTCGCATGCGCCTGCGCGCGCAGCTGGACGAACTCGTGCGCCTCGGCCAGTCGGCGCCTGACCGCGCCGAAGACGCGCCTGATATTGATCGCCCCCCTGCGCCCTCCCCCGGCATGGAGCTGCACCTGCGCGGCAAGCGCATCGCCGACGGGCTGGACGAACTGGAACGCTACCTTGACGCGGCCGCGCTGGCCGGGCTGCCCTGGGTGCGCATTGTGCACGGCAAGGGCACCGGCCAGATGCGCAAGGCCGTGCGTGACGCGCTGCGCAGCCACGAGCTGGTGCAGTCGTTCGAGCCGGGCAAACACGGCGAGGGCGGCGAAGGCGTGACCGTAGCGAAACTCGTCAGTCTGGAGTAGTTCGTGGAGCGTGGGGCGAGCGATTCGCTTCACGCACTACGCTTCACCTGTCACCCAATGACGCCTTTCACGTACACGAACGCCTCCCTCCACTGCGACACCATCCCCCTCGCGGCGCTCGCCGCCGAATTTGGCGCGCCGCTGTACGTTTATTCTGTGCAGCGCTTGCGGGAGAACGTCGCCCGTCTGCAGGAGGCATTTGCCGCGCTCGATCCACTCATCTGCTTTGCGGTCAAAGCCAATGACAACCTCGCCATCCTGCGCCTGTTCCGCGAACTCGGACTGGGTTTCGACGTCGTCTCCGGCGGGGAATTGCACCGCGTGCAGCGCGCCGGAGCGGATGCCGGTCGGATCGTCTTCGCCGGCGCGGGCAAGACCGATGTGGAACTCGCCGCCGCCGTCCGCGCGGGCCTGGGTTGGATCAGCGTCGAATCTGCCGACGAGTTGCGCGCGCTCGACCGCATTGCGGGTGCACTGGGCCGGACGCAGCGCGCGCTGCTGCGCCTGAATCCCGACGTTGCACCCGACACGCACCACCACATCGTCACCGGCAGCGCCGCGAGCAAATTTGGCCTGGCCCCGTCCGACGCGCACGCCCTCCGGAAAGCCGACGCGCCGCATGTCGAATTGTGCGGCGTGCACATCCACATCGGCTCCCAGCTACCCGGCCCGAGGGCGACCGTGGCTGCGCTTGACGTGGCGCTCGACTTCCTCGCTGATTGCCCGCCCGCGTGGGATACGCTCGACCTCGGCGGCGGCTTTCCAGTCGCGTACGAGTCCGAAATCCCTTCCGCCAGCTTTGCGGACTTTGCCGGCCCTATCGCCGCCCGGCTGGCGCGTTTTCCTCGCCCGCTCCGGCTGCTGCTCGAACCGGGGCGCAGCCTCGTGGCCGACGCGGGCGCGCTGCTTGTGCGCGCCCAGGCCGTCAAGCAGACGGCTGACGCCCGCACCATCATCGTGGACGGCGGCATGAACGTGCTCCTCCGCCCGGCGCTGTACGACGCGTACCACCGCGTGCTGCCGGTGCAGGAATCAGACGCCGACGCGGCGACCACGCACGTGGCCGGGCCGATCTGCGAGTCGGCGGACTACCTGGCGCGCGACCGGCAGCTGCCGGCGCTCGCGCGCGGCGACCTGCTGGCCGTGCTGCACGCCGGGGCATATGGCTACGCGATGGCCTCCAACTACAACGGCCAGCCGCGCCCGGCGGAGGTACTGGTCGATGGCGACCGCTACGAATTGACCCGCCGCCGTGAAACTTACGTAGACCTGGACGATCGAGATTGACCGAAAGAGACCTCCGAGGTCTCGCAGACCTCG
>JBHHUI010000029.1:0-10977 GCA_046753805.1 Anaerolineales bacterium | reverse complement strand
CGACATCCGGCGTGACCACGAGCACCGTGATGTATGCGCGCGCCAGCGCGTAGTACGTGGCCTCGTCGAGCCAGGGCGCCGTATCGACCACAGTCACCGATACAAGATCGTTGAGCGCCGCCAGCGTGCGCTCGAACGCCTCCGGTGGGAAACCCCGGCGCACCGGCTGCGTGGGCGACGCCAGCACCGTCAGCCCGGAGGAGTGCCGCAACAAAAGGGCGCTCACATCGAGCGGGTCGCCGTTGGAAGTGAGATCGCCCCACGTCGCCTTGGGACGCAGACGCAACTGCAAGGCGACATGCCCGGCCGCCGGCGAGAGATCGACCAGGCAGGTACGGATGCGGTTACGGATCAGACCGAGCGCCATGTTCACGGAAATGGTCGTTGACCCGACGCCGCCGCGCAGCCCCAGCACAGTGACCACGTAGCCCTGCACCACCGGCTCGACGGCCGGTTGGCCCGATTGCAGCGCCAGCAGCTCGTCCACCTTGGCGACCAGTTCGGCGCGCGTGACGGGTTTGGCCATATAACCATTGGCCCCGGCTTCAATTGCCGACTGGTAATCGATCGGTTGGGCGCGCGCCGTCAGGATGAGAATGCGGGTGTTGGCAGTGCGCTCGTCGGCCCGCAGGCGTTCGGTCAGCTCGTATCCGTTCATCTCCGGCATCATCACGTCGGTAATGATCAGGTCGAAGGCCTCGGAGGTCGCGGCTTCGAACGCTTCGGCGCCGCCATCGGCCACAGCCACGGAATGGTCGCTCTGCTTGAGCATGAGCTGCACCAATTCCAGGATGCTCTGATCGTCGTCGACGATGAGGATACGCGCCATGCTCAGGCCTCCTTGTTACACACCACGGTGATACTGTTACGGTTCACCAGCACGCCGCCGCCAGAATAGGTCACTTCAGGGCGGTCGGTTGCCATAGCGGTTGCTTCGTACACACCGATGGTGACGCCGGCGCCGGGTGAAAGGATAGCTTCGGCTTCAAAGCGCCCGGGCTGCTCGATCGTGCCCGTGATTTCGAACGTGTCGGTGGCCACCATCACTGCGTGCTCCTGCACGCGCGCGTAACCGCCGCGCAGCGCCGCCGCCGGACCGAGGTCCTCACGCTTCTGCAGCACAGCCATCTCGAAGGCGCTCTTTGCCATATAGGCGATCTCATAGTGAGCCACGATCTTGCCCGGCTCGAGAATGCGCGATAGGTAAACGTCGTGGAAGGTAAGGATCGAGTAAGTGGCGTCGTTCAGCAGCCCGACCAACCCGGAATTGCCAACGCCGACGCGTCCCGTAATGCGGAACGTCGGCGTGAAAAAATCACCGGTCACATGTCGCGTGACGCGAGCCAGGTCTGTTGCCATTGGCGTACCCCCTGGAATACTACGCAGTTACGTGCGTCGAGTCGACGATCCCTACGATCACCGAAATGACGCAACCGTCCGGCAGGTTAAGCACGTCGCGCGCGCCGTTGCCCTCGCGGTTCACAAGCACGGTATCGCCGATACCCGCATGCGTTGTGTCCAATGCAATAAAGTCGGTGTCGTCATAGGTATCCGGCGCAGACAGCGGCTGCACTACCAGCAGACGCCGATCCTTGAAATGCGCGTGGCTAATGGTCGTGACTACTGTGCCGACAACCGTCCCGAGAATCATATTAGGTGTAATGCGTCACGCCGGATTTCAGTTCCGACAACCGTCCCTCGCGGACATCCAGTTCATCCACCACGCCGACGCACGCGAGGTCCACCGGCACGAAGGTTTCCTCGCGCATTGCCAGTGCAGCTTCACGCGAGCGCACCATCATGACCAGATCGCCCGGGCCGGCCGCCACAACGTCGGCAGCCACCTGCACGGCGCCGACCGGCTCCAGCCGGCGGTTCAGCGGCCGAACGGTCAACAGGTTCACCCCCTCAAGCCCGGGGTACTTTAGCGGGCAGACAGCGCTGCCCAGCACGCGGCCCAAAATCATGTCAACGAATCAACGAAGAGAGAACAATGAGCAACAATCAGTCGAATTTCCACTGCTGACTTGCTCACTTGCTCCCCAACTCCGCCATCACGCGCCTAACAATCGCCGCCACGAGATCGGCATCCGCAGCCGGTCCGAGCTGGCCCTGCGCAGCAGACTTCACACGCGCTTCCAACGGCTCGTCGGGCGGCACGCGCACGGGCGCGCGGTGCGGGGCTGCCTCGGCATCGGGCGAATCATAGACCAGTTGCAGCCCCAGCTTGCGCGCCGTATCTTTCGCCATGAGCGTCAGCACCGTGTCGTCGGTCACGCGCAGCATCGTCACGCCGCTGCTGACAAGGTCCTGGATATCCGCGTGGGTGTAAAACGTCTTTGCCATGCCGTTTATTTACTGCTATATCGCGCTTGACTCATTATTCATTGGTAATTGGAAATTGGCAATTGATGATTGTTCATTGCCCCCGTCCTTCGAGCCGATTGAGCGCGTTCACGGCCGCTTCGCGCGCCGTCAGGATTTCGGCCTCCGAGCCGGAAAGCCACATGCGACCAAAGCGCCCCACCGAAGAGACGTGCACGATCTTGATATTGGCGCGTTTCTCGGCCTCATTGCACGCATAGTTAATATACGCTGCCGGCGCAACTTCCAGCACGAGCAGCGTTTCGCCGGGCACGAGCATGGAGCCACGCCGGAAGCGGTTGAGCAATTGCGCCTGGTAGGGGTCAATGCGCGTGATGACTTGAATAGACGCGATCTGCGGCTTGAGCCGATCGGCTTCGTCCAGCCCCAGCCGTTCGAGCACCACCCGTCCCGCCTCCAGCACAGCAGCCTGATTCAACGAGTGCACCTCAAACATGCCGAACTCGCGCTCGACGATCTGCGCGCCGGGTCTGGCTTCAGTCGCCTTGACGGCCACATCGACCACCCGAAAGACCTCATTGCCCGGGGCCATTTCCACGTACAGCGACGCCATGCCTTCCGTGGGCAGATCGCCCTGTGTGACGGTGCCCACGAAGGCAGCATATTGCGCCTGCATGCGGTCGATGAAACTGTAACAGCGAAGTTGAAATTCTGAGGACATTGTTATATTAAGCCGCCATCGGAATGGATTCGGGTGTACTTGCGACGGACTGCCGGTGCGAGAGCGCGATGCCGAGCGGCGTCACATACAGCGGATGCGGTGGAACCGACGCCGGCACGCCCGTCCACTCGCTCACCACATCTGCAAACCCGGGATAGGCGCTCGCGCCGCCCACCAGATGGATCTGCTCCACCGCATGACCGGCGATGTGCCGCGCCACGATCGCCGAGACTTTTTCCATCACGGGGCGGAGGATCGGAAACAGGCGTGGTTGCTCGGCCGGATCGGTCTTTGTCTGTTCGGCGTCTTCGAATGACAAGTTTAGCGCGCCGGCGACGACGAGTGAGAAGTGCGTGCCGCCGGTGGGTTCGTCGGCTGTGTAGACAACTTTCCCGTCACGGACGATGGCAATGCCGGTCGTTCCGCCGCCCACATCCACAATCGCTCCTTCCCGAATGCCGAGCACGGCATTTGCCGCTGCGGGTTCATCGATCAGACCGCGGCACTCAAATCCGGCCGCCTCGACCACATTGGCGGTCGCGCGCCGCTCCGCCGGCGGGACGCCCGGCGGAAAGGCGCTATAGGCGTCCCGGAGCGCGCGTCCGAGTTGCGCCTCCACGCGCGCCTTGAGATCGCACAACAAGTCCACAGCGCCCACGAAATCGACCACCAGACCGTCACGCACGATCTGCGCGAACTCCATTGCACCACCGATTGGGCAGCCGAGCGAGTCCACTGCAAGCACAACCGTGTAGGCCGTGCCAAGATCGACGCCGGCCCAGACGGGGTCTTCGGCAATCGCGCGACCGGCGCCGTCCGTCATCGTGGCGTAGGCTTGCTCTAAAAGCTCAGTAGAGTCCAATTTTAATTATTTACCCTGCCTTAAGAATATGGGACAATTGCACCTAACCACCAACTGTTGTCAGAAAACGATACAAACATGGAAAATCAACTCGAGCAACTGCGCACTTTTATGGCCGAAATCTACGACCTTGAACGCGCGGCGGCCCTGCTGGAATGGGACCAACAGACCTACATGCCGCCCGGCGGAATCGAGGTGCGCTCGGAACAGATTGCCACACTCCTGCGAAAGGCCCATGAAGCATTCGTTTCAGATCGCCTCGGCGACCTGCTGGCAAGCCTTTCAGCGGCCAACGGGCGCTGGGAATACGATTCGGACGAAGCGAGCCTCATCCGCGAAACGGAACGCACGCGCACGCGCAAAGCCAGGTTGCCCGCCGCACTGGTCGCGGCCCTCGCCCGCGCTGGCTCGCGCGGCATGATGATATGGCAACAGGCGCGCGCCGCTGCTGACTATGAAATGTTCAAACCGGCCCTGTCCGAACTGCTCGACCTGCGCCGCCAGGAAGCCGAGTGCCTCGGCCCGTACGATCATATGTACGATCCGCTACTGGACAAATTCGAGCCGGGCATGAAAACCGCCGACGTGCAGACCATGTTTGACAGCTTCAAGACCGAACTGATCGATCTCGTTGCCGCAATTTCGGAACGCGCCGACGCTGTGAGCAATGCCATCCTCAAACGCACGTATCCCGTTTCCGCCCAACAACAGTTTGGTCTGGCGGTGGCCCGTCAACTGGGCTACGATTTCGCGCGCGGCCGCCAGGACGAATCGGCGCATCCATTCACCACCAGTTTCTCCACCACCGATGTCCGCATTACAACCCGCTACGAAGAGAACTGGCTGCCGGCCGGACTGTTCGGCACCATTCACGAGGTGGGACACGGCCTCTACGAGCAGGGCATTGCTGCTTCGCTCAACCGCAGCGGTCTGCAGAACGGCGCCTCGCTTGGAATGCACGAATCCCAATCACGCCTATACGAGAACCTGATCGGCCGCAGTCGCATTTTCTGGCAATACTACTTTCCCAGACTGCAGGCCGCCTTCCCGCATGTGCTTGCCGACGTGACCGCGGACGATTTCTATCGCGCGATTAACGCGGTGGAACCTTCGCTCATCCGGGTCGAGGCCGACGAAGTTACCTACAACCTGCACATCCTGATCCGGTTCGAGTTGGAGCAGGCGCTGCTGACGGGCGACCTCTCACTGGACGACCTTCCCGAGGCCTGGAACGACAAGTACGAAGCCTATCTCGGGCTCCGCCCGCCGAACGACGCCGTGGGGGTTCTCCAAGACGTGCACTGGTCAGAGGGTTCCATCGGGTACTTCCCGACTTATTCAATTGGTAATGTGATTTCCGTGCAGATCTGGGAGCGGATTAAGTCCGACATACCCGACCTGGAAGACCAGATCGCACGCGGCCAGTTCGAGACATTGCGCGCCTGGCTGGCCGAAAAACTGCACCGGCATGGCAAGAAGTTCACGCCGCCCGAGCCGCACCAACGCCTCCTCGGCGGCCCGGTGGATTCACGCCCGTACATGCAATACCTGAAGGCGAAATACGGCGAGATTTACGGACTGTAAGACTCGCGAAACGGGACCGCGCTCTACGCCCCTCCCTGCCGGCCGCCAATGCTACCCTTCTGATTCTGCGGCAGGATCAGTTCAACTTCATCGTGCGGGCGCGGGATGACGTGTACCGACACGAGCTCGCCCACCCGCTTGGCGGCAGCTGCGCCCGCATCCGTTGCGGCTTTCACCGCGCCGACGTCGCCGCGCACCATCACGGTCACGAATCCCCCGCCGACATATTCGCTGCCGATCAGCGTGACGTTGGCGGCCTTGACCATGGCGTCGGCGGCCTCGATCGCGCCCACGAGTCCGCGCGTCTCCACCATGCCAAGGGCGATCATTACGATGTCTACGGCCATAGTATCTCTCCTGAAGTCTGGTTAGCTCTGGATTTACTGCTTTAGGTCGTGCAATACCCGCGCGACGGCGGCGTCAATCTCGGACTGCGAGGGAATGCGCGGCCTCGGCCCGTCGGGTTGCGCATGGAGCGCCCCTCTCCCGCCTGCGCTGCCCTGCATGGCTGCCGCGGGCGGCGCGTGCGTTTGATACGCCAGGCGTTTCACGTTGAACATGTGCTGCACGCCGATATTGTCGCCGGTAATGGAGCCGCCCACACCGCCTGAGCCGAGCGTCATCGACGGCATCAGCCCGGTGGTCAGCCCGGTCGTGCCGAGTGTGCCCATGGTGTTGGCGACGATCCGGAAGACGGGCTTCTCCAACCCAAATCGCATGATCACTTCGTCATCCTCGGCATGGATCACCAGCGAGTGTCCTCGCCCCCCGAAATTAATCAGGTCAATGCAGCGCTCGCAACCGGCCTCCCAACCGTCGGCTTCGTACCAGCCTAACACAGTCGTGAGTTTTTCGCGGCTCAGCGGTTCGTCGCGTCCCGTGCGTTCGAGCCGCGCTACCAGAATGCGCGCCGACTCGGGCACGGTGATATCGGCCATGGCGGCGAGTTGTTGCGGGCTTTTGCCGACCGCCTCGGCGTTGATCCCGCCATTCGGAAAAAACAGCGCGTCGGCCAGCGCGCGCGCCTGCGCGTCGTCCACGAAATAAGCGCCGTTCGCAGTCATCGCATGCTCTAGTTCGCGGGCGATGGGCCTGTCGGCGATCACCGCCTGCTCGGTCGCGCAGATGACGGAATAGTCGAACGCTTTGCTTGCCACGATGTAACGCGCCGCCTGCTCGACGTTCGCGCTGCGGTCCACGTAACACGGCACATTACCGGGACCTACCCCGTAGGCCGGTTTGCCGACGGAGTGCGCCGCTTTCACCATCGCGCTGCCGCCGGTGGCGAGGATGAGCGCGGTGTAGCGGTGGCGCATCAACTCCTGCGTGCCCGGCAGGCTCACGTGCGACATGCACGCCATCAGCCCTTCCGGCGCGCCGGCCGCGACCGCGGCTACCGTCATCACGCGCATTGTCTCCACGCAACACTGCACAGCGGCTGGATGCGGCGCGACGATGATGGCGTTGCGTCCCTTGACGGCGATGAGCGTTTTGAACATCACCGTCGAAGTGGGATTGGTGCTGGGCGTGAGCGCCGCCACGATCCCATACGGCCAGGCGATGTCGTAGATGTGGTTCTCCGGATCGTGCCGGATCACGCCGACGGTGCGCGTATCCTTGATCCGCTCCCACAGAATCTTCGAGCACAGGTGGTTTTTCAGCGTTTTGTGTTCGGGGACGCCGTAGCCGGTCTCCTCGGAAGCCAGGCGGCCAAGCCGCTCCGACTCGCGGTAAGCGGCCATCGCCATCGCTTCACACACGCGGTCGACCTGGGCCTGCGAGGCTTCGCGCCATTGCAGCCATGCCTGCCGCGCCGCGATCGCCATGTCGCGAGCTTGCTGCATGCTGAGCAGGTCGGCGTCGAATTGGGTCATGCGCCTGCCAGTTGCGCGGCAAAATCGCCATGCGTGGTGCTCTGGACGCCGGCTTGCTGCGCCGCCAACACCGCCGCGAGGTCGCCGGCAAGCAGCGCCTGCGCGTCCAATTGCAGACCAGGAAAAACCCGCCTGCGAATGAGGCCGGCAGCGTCGGCGCTTAGATGCTTATATTCGCCTTCTTCCAACCGGAACCAGTCCAACCGGCGCTCCTGCAACTGCAGCACGATGTATTCGCCCACACCGCTGCGCCGGTAAGCTCGCAGCTTGTCGTGGAGGTCGTAGGCTGCGCTGCTGAGCGCAACTTCTACCACAAGCTCCGGCGCGCCGTCGATGAACCCGTCGCCGGACACGCGGGAGTGGCCGCCGTGCGCCTCGCCAATACGCAGAAAAGCGTCGGGTTGCACTTCGTTGTCGAGGTCCAGGCGCACGGTAGCATTGTCGCCCAAATGCACGCCGGGCGTGCGTGCAGAATAGACGCCCAACCACGTAACGACCTGGCCATGTGAATTCGCGTGTGTAGCACTTACCGGCGAAGGCATATAAACCACTCCCTCTACCAGTTCGGCCTTCTTCAAGTCCGGCATGGCGCGGTACCGCCGCTCAAATTCAAAGCGCGACAGACGATCGCCCGCCACAAGCGGCGGCAATTTCCGACCAGTCGGGACGGCGGGAGAGTTTATGGCCACCGAGGATTACTCACTCTCTGGCCTGACCTGCCAGTGCGATTCTTTGCGATAGGTCACTTCGCCGTTCACATCCAGCGATTCGACGATTGCCATGATGACGGCGTCTACGGGGCGGCCTTTGGTAATGGCCGTCTGGCGGCCGGACGAGCCGTGCGCCGTCAGCACCAGATCGCCCACTCCGGCATCCAGCGTGTCCACCGCCACATACGGCTTGCCAGTAATACGCCCGGTTTCATCGGTTTCGCGGCAGATCAGCAGCTTGCGCCCGACAAGTTTTTCGTCCTTGATAGTTGCCACGGTGGCGCCGATGACGCGCGCAATGAGCATGGGGTCTCTACAAATCTCTTGAGTCAGACTTCGCCGCGCCGGATTCCGTGCGGGAACCGTGACGGCTCCGGGCGCTTTCCATGCGTACGCCGGGCGTACACATCGATGGCGCGGGCAACCGGACCGATCACAGCATTGAGCCGTTCGAGCGCATTTTGCTCATATTCCATCCAATTGCACACGTCACATTTCCAGGTCGGCACATTGGGCACAGTGAGCAAGTGCTGGCCGTACCGGCGCACAAGCGTGGCGCGTTCGATCCGCAGCGTGCCGTATTCGCAATTCCCACAGGGATACTCATCCTGTTCAAGGAGCGCCATCGATCAATAACTCCGCGCGCCGGCCGGGGCGGGGGTCCCGTTGGCCGCACTGGCTTCACCATGTACGATCTTCACCCCCGCGCTGGCGCCGATGCGCGTTGCGCCGGCCGACACCATGGCGCGGGCATCTTCCAGCGATTTGATACCGCCGGCGGCCTTCACGCCCATGTGCGGGCCCACGACGCGCCGCATCAGGGCAACATCGGCAACGGTAGCGCCGCCGGGCCCGAACCCGGTGGAGGTCTTCACGAAATCCGCGCCCGCTTCCTTGCTAATGAGCGAGGCGGCCACCTTTTCTTCGTCGGTGAGCAGCGCGGCTTCAATAATCACTTTGACAATGGCGTCCTTTGCATGCGAGGCGCGCACCACCGCGCGCACGTCGCCCGACACCGTATCATAGTCTTTTGCTTTCAGCGCGCCAATATTGATAACCATGTCGATTTCATTCGCCCCGTCATCGATGGCCTGCTGCGCCTCGAACGACTTAACTTCCGGCGAGGTCGCGCCAAGGGGGAAGCCGATGACAGTACACACGCGCACCGCCGAACCCTGCAACAACTGCGCGCACAGTTTTACGTGTGTTGGGTTCACGCATACGCTGGCAAATCCATAGCGCCGCGCCTCATAGCAGAGCTGGGCGATCTGGTCGGGCGTGGCGTCCGGTTTCAGCAACGTGTGGTCGATGAGACGCCCGACGGACTCGTTCGCTGGCTGCGCGCCCAACCCGGCAGTGATACGGTCGGCGCCGGCGTCGAGTACCGGTTGGACTCGGTCCATGCACAACTGCACACACAGACCATCCGCACACTCCTCCCCACAGACGTGCCCACTGCCCGCATGCCCGCGCTGCTCCTGCTCCGCCAGCGCGAGCAGCACTTGTCGGGTGATGGACTCGACCAGGCGTTCGATGGTTGCGGCGTCGGGCTTCATGCGGATTCCTGTAAATAGCGATGCTCGATGGCCATGATCTTCTCGACCCTTCGGGCGTGGCGGCCAGGCCCGAAGGGCGTCTCCAGCCACGTGCGCAGGATCAGCCTCGCAAGTCCGGGGCCAATCAGGCCCGCCCCCAGTGTGAGCACGTTGGCGTGGTTGTGCTCGCGGCTGTTGGCTGCTGTGGCCTGATCATAGCATAGCGCCGCGCGCACCCCCGGCACTTTGTTCGCGGCCATACAGCTGCCGATACCAGCGCCATCGACGATCACGCCGGCCACAGCCTGGCCCGACGCCACCAACTGCGCAACCGCATATGCAATGTCGGGATAATCGACCGCCTCGGTGGAGTGCGTGCCGCAGTCCATTACTTCGTGCCCCAGCTCTCCGAGATAGTCTTTCAGCGCCTCTTTCAACGTGAAACCGCCGTGGTCGGCTCCGATGGCAATGCTGGCGGCAGCGGGCGTATGCTGTGCAGTGGGAGCGGGGTCGGGGACCGCAGCGGGTGACGCGCCTGTCTCGCCCAGTGTGCGGCGGACGATGCGCTCTACAATGGCGCGGACTTCAGCTTCGGAGGGGCCGGCCGTCATTGTGCGGTTGCGAATTCCGGGTAACGGAAGTGATCGACAATCCCGAAATCGCGGAACGGAAAATAAACCAGCCACACTTTTCCCACAATACGATCAATGCTGATCGGCCCCACCGCTGGATCGCGCGAATCTTTCGAGAAATTGCGGTTGTCGCCCATCACGAAGTACTCGTCTTCCCCCAGACGCCAGGTCTCAGGCTGAAAAGTCCGCATCGGTTCGCGCAGGTACGGCTCGTCGAGCAGCACGCCGTTCACTCGCACCACACCGCCCACGATTTCGACGGTGTCGCCCGGCACGCCCACGACGCGCTTGATGAAGTCCGTCTCACCCGGTTTGCCGATCAGGCGTTCGACAAAAGTGCCGGTGTCACTGTACGGCGGCACAAAAACGACGATGTCGCCGTGCTGCGGTGGGTGGAGCCGGTACGCCACGCGGCTCACGATGATGTACTCGCCATGAAAGAAGGTGTCGTTCATGCTGGCGCCATCGATTTTGAAGCGTCCGGTGACCAGGTTTACCGAAAAGAAGATCAAGGCTGTCAGGACGAGGGTTTCGAGCACCTCGCGTAGAAGAGATTTGCTTTGCGTTTCGGCGACTACTTCCGGGGAATCGAGTTCAATTTGAGTCAATATGGAGGCTCCAACTGGAGAATAGTGGAATTATAGTCTGAGTCATTGGCCGTTGCCAGCAATCTGATTTTATGTGGGCACGCAGAGGTTGTCGGAAACCCCTCGGGTTCGGCATAGACCTCCGAG
>JBHHUI010000028.1:0-11033 GCA_046753805.1 Anaerolineales bacterium | reverse complement strand
CGCAACAGGTCAAGCCCGATGAAGTCCGCCTCGTGAGTCCGGTCGGGCTAAAGGCGATCAACGATCAAGCCGTACAGGCGGCGTTTGAGATTCAGGCCTGGTTTCCGGTGCTGCAGATCATCGCACTTGTGAGCCTGGCCCTTGCCATCACGAACCTGCTGCCGCTGCCGGCGCTCGACGGCGGCCGCATTCTGTTTGTGCTCATAGAAGCCGTGCGCGGCCGCCGGATAGCGCCCGAGCGCGAGGGACTGATACATTTCCTCGGATTGACTATGCTGCTCATCCTGATGGTGGTGCTGGTCGTGCAGGACCTCGTCAACCCGATCCTCCCGGCCCAATAGCTGTGCCCGGGAACACATTGCAACGAATATGGACGACTTCGACTATCAGGAATACAGCCGGGATTTTGACGCCATCATGGCTGCCCTGGGCGACCTATCGGCGCCTTTGAAGGACCGTGACCTGTGCGCGCTCTCGAATCTCGAAGGCGACGAACTGCAGCTCTTCAGCGCACACTGGTCCGCGATAGACGCCGGCCGACGGCTCGACATCATGCAATCGACCGCAGCGCTCAGCGCCGAACGACTCGACCTTGTATTTCGGCAGATTGCGCGCGTCGCCATGCACGACGACGACCCCCGTGTGCGCACAGCCGCCATCGACAATTTGCGGGTAGAAGAGGACCCGCGTCTGATTGGCCCATTGCTGGAGATCGTCGGCGCCGATGCCGCCGGTGACGCCCGCGCGGCGGCGGCAGCCTGCCTGGGCGTCCACGTATACCTTGGGGAAATGGACGAACTCCCCGCAGCGCGCGCGGCCGAAATTGCCGACGCCCTGCTGGTGGTTGAGAGTGATGATGCGTCTCCGAAAGTTCGCATGCGGGCCCTGGAATCGCTGGGGTATTCAAGCCGCCCGGAGGTGAACGAACGCATTCAGGCCGCCTGGTACACGAATGACGACGCCTGGCAGGCGAGCGCTGTGCGCGCCATGGGGCGCAGCGCCGACCCCGGTCGCTGGGCGGAAACGGTGCTAGAGGCGCACCCGCACCATTCCTATTGCGGCGGGGGCGGGGCGGCGCGCGCCGCCGGCGATCTCGAGCTCGAATCCGCTGTGCCAGAGCTGGGCGAGATGATCTACGACTCGGCTGCACTGCAGCAAGCCGCCGTCTGGGCGCTGGGTGAAATTGGCGGGCAACCTGCGCGCACCTTGATCATTGAGTTGCAGGCGTTGGCCGAGCACGACGTTGCGATCCAGTCCCTTGCCGACGAAGCATTGGGCAAGATTGACCTCATGGAAGGCGCGCTGGACTTTGCCACGCTCGACCCGGGCGATCTGGACGAGATGCTGGCTGTCGAGGAATTTGAGGAAGAGGACAGCGTGCATTGAGCGTTCTAACCTCGCTCAGTGCAGATTTGCTGTTCGACATCTTTCTAAACCATATCACGCCAATCCTGTTCTCCGCCGGGATTGGCTTTCTGTTCGGCAAAGTCTTTCATCCAGATGTAAAGACGCTGGCGCGGGTCGCGTTTTACGTATTCAGTCCATGCCTGGTATTCACTGGCCTGACCACGTCGGGCGTCGGAGGCGGCGAGTTCTGGCGACTGGCGGCATTCACCGCGTCGGTCATCACGGTCTCGGGCGCGGTGGCCTGGGTGGCCGCGAGAGTATTCGGCTTCAGTCGCAGCCTCACCGCGGCGCTCATCCTCAGCAACATGTTCGTCAACAGCGGCAACTACGGGTTGCCGTTGAACCTGTTCGCGTTCGGCGAGCCCGGATTGGCGCACGCGCTGATCTATTTCAGCACCAGCACACTTTTTGTGTACAGCATCGGCGTGTTTATTGCGTCACGCGGGCGGCGGTCAACCCGAGAAGCGCTGCTCGGCGTGCTGAAAGTTCCAGCGCTGTACGCCCTCGCCGCGGCTGGAATCGCGCTTGCGCTGGACGCCGATATTCCGGTCATCGTCGGCCGCCCAATCGGCGTGCTGGCTCAGGCCGCCATCCCCGTTATGCTGATCCTGCTCGGGATGCAATTGGGCCGGGCGACCCGCCCGCAACAGTGGTCGTGGATCGGACTGGCGGCGGGCCTGCGCTTGCTGATAGCGCCGCTCATCGCGTTCAGTCTGGCGCGATTCTTTCAGCTTACCGGTCCGGCGCGGCAAGCCGGCGTGGTCGAAGCGTCCATGCCCACCGCGGTGATCACCACCATCCTGGCGCTCGAATACGACGTGGAACCGTCGCTTGTCACGGGAGCGGTGTTCGTCACCACGCTCGGCAGTCCACTTGTTTTGACTCCGCTGGTCGCAATCTTGCAGACCGGATAATCACAATGATTGCGAAGTTGAGCCGATGGGTCGGAGCAGTCGTTGCCGGTGCGCTGCTGGCAGTGCTGCTTGCGACAACAAGCGGGGCAGTACGGGCGCAGACCGGGACGACAGTAGACTACACGTTTGGCAAGCAAGTATCGTTCGCCCGCAGCCTCACCACCGCGACCCCCGTGCGCGCCGCTGAGCTCGTCATCCGAGCGCTGCCGAATGGGCCTTCGGTCGTGCTGCCGGCAGCCGTGACCACGAGCGCGGGCAGCGGCCAGGAGCTTCGGGCCACACATGACCTGACGGCGCATCCGTTGCCGCCATTCGCCGAGATTGAGTTCTACTGGGTATTGACCCCAGAGACGGGCAGCGCGGTCGAGTTGGGTCCCGAGACCTTCGTCTACGACGATAATCGCTTTACATGGCGGACGGCAGCGCGCGGCGCCGCGCGCGTGCACTGGTATGCCGGTGATTTGGAATTCGGACAGGCCGCTGCGGATGTGGCCGCTGCAGCGTTGCAGAGCATTGCACAGCAGTTGCAGGCCGACACACCTGCACGGCTTGAAGTGTATGTTTATGCGTCGGCATCGGACCTGCAATTGGGTCTGCAACTCGGCGGGCGCGACTGGGTCGCCGGTCACGCCGACCCCGAATTGGGCGTCGTGCTGGCAACGATATCCCCCGGCGCCGAGCAGTTACTTACGATGCGGCGTGTGATACCGCACGAAATTGCACACATCCTGATCTACCGCATCACGGGGAGCGGATATACCAATGTGCCCGGGTGGCTGAATGAGGGCATCGCCGTCGCCAGCGAAAATGATCGCAACCCGGTCTACTTGCAAGTATTGACTGCGGCTGCCGAGTCCGACGCAATATTGCCATTCCAACAACTGTGCGGCAGCTTTCCGGTATCCGGTGATGATGCCGTACTTGCCTATGCGCAGAGCGGCTCGCTCGTCGATTTCATTTCCAGCCAGTACGGGACGGCGGCCATTCAGACGTTGCTCGCAGCCTACGCCGACGGAGCCACCTGTAAGAGCGGCGTCCAGCGCGCACTCCCAACCGACCTGCCCGGGCTGCAGGCCGCGTGGGAACGCACGCAGTTGAACCGGTCTGCGCTGGCCAGCATACTGCGGTTTGCGCTCCCCGCTGCGCTGATCTTTCTGCTGTCGGCGCTCAGCCTGGCGGTGCTGTCGCTGCCACTGCGATCCCGCGCGAGTGATTAATCAAGCGCCACTCAAGCGCCACTCTGGTATAATCCCGCGACGCTATCGCATTCGCAGGCGTGAACCGGCTTGTCCGGCTGTGTTCCTGCAGCCCACGCTACCCATCCATGACCGCCACAAACATCATACGTCTCGAAGCCACGGTATTCGGCCGCGTGCAGGGCGTCTACTTCCGGGAAAGCACCCGTGCGCGCGCCAGAGAACTCGGCGTTACGGGCTGGGTGTGCAACAAACGGGACGGGTCGGTCGCGGTGGTGGCCGAAGGCGCACGCCCACAGCTCGAACAACTCCACGCGTACCTGCATGAAGGCCCGCCGGACGCACACGTCCGCGAGGTCAACGCTGTCTGGACGGAAGCCACCGGCGAATTCTCCAGTTTCCGCACGCGATGGTGGTAAGCCGGCTCCCCGATCATGCGCGATAACTCCCAACGACTGGCGTGGTCGGTAACGATCATCGCCTTTGCGATATTTTGTCTCCTGGCGATCGCGATTCCGCTGGGCGTGCGCTGGTTCATCCTCAACAACACGATCGTCCAGACGGCCTCCGCCGCGCTGACTTCCGGCACCGTATTGCTCTCGCGGCCGGACGCGACGTTGCCGGAAGCCGTGTTGGACACGATCACCAACCTGCCAGAGGGCGCTCGGATGGAAACGGACCCGGCCTCGCAGGCCACCGTATCGTTCGGAGCGCCCCACACCGGCGTAGCGTTGGGCACTTTGCAAGTGTACGGCAGCACCGACGCGACCCTCGTTTCCATGCGCTCGCCCCGCTTCACAGCCAGCCCGCGCGCCCACGACATCCACATGGAACTCCGCCGCGGCCGCATGCGGGTCACAGTTGCGGTCGGCGTCGAACGCCCCGTCGTTGTTACGCTCGACACGCCGCATGCCACCATCCGGCTCGAGCGGCCGGGGAGTTATGCTGTCGAGGTGCGCGCTGCAGAATCGCAGGTTTCAGTGCGCGACGGTGCGGCCACCGTGACGGCGCAGGGCGCCACACTGATTTTGGCGGCGAACGAGCGCACAATCGTACCGGCCGGAGAAGCGCCGGTGGGCGTACTGCGCAGCGAGCGCAACCTCGTCACCAACGGCGATTTCGAGACGCAGATAACGGATGGATGGACCACCTTCCAGAACCGCCAGGAAGTGAACGAGTCGGCCGGCGTTATCGAAGTCACCGTACACGAAGGCAAGCGCACGGTGCACTTCAACCGGCGCGGCTCAAACTGGTCCGAAGCGGGCATCACGCAGGTGATGAACCGCGATATCCGCGATGTGCGCAGTCTCCAGCTACATGCGGCTGTGTGGCTTGCCTTCCAGGACCTGCGCAACTGCGGCTCGTTAGGCTCTGAATGTCCGCTCATGATCCGGCTGGAATACTCCGACACGGCGGGCAACATTCATGAATGGCTGCAGGGCTTCTACTACCTGGCGGCCACCGGCAACGGAACGCCGGCGCGTTGCGTCACCTGTCCGCCGCCTACCGGCGAACACTTGCAGGTGTCGAACGGGGCATGGTTCCTGTTTGACTCTCCGAATCTCATGCAACTGTTTGCAAGCACTGGAAACGCCCCTGCCACGGTCAATTCGATCTCGGTATACGCCTCCGGTCACAACTACGAAAGTTACGTGTCGGAAATCGAGCTGCTCACGGAAGACTGAACTGAATGTGGCTTGTCGATTGCGGATTGGGGTATTGAAAATCGCAACGCGTAAACTCGCCGGCCACAGAGCATCACCGTGCACTTGATTCCGCATTCCGCATCCCGCGCTCCGCATTCCCCATTCCGCGTTCCACATTCCGTATTCCTTCTGGCGCTTGCACTCGCGGTCTTCGGCGCACTGGCGCTGTACCAGATCGAGCTACCGGGGCTTCACAACGATGAAGCCCGCGAAGCAGGCCTGCTGGCCGTACAACTCGTCCGCGGCCTCCCGATAGACGCATTTCGCGGCGTCGGGATCGGCGCGCGCGGTTACCCGCTGATGGTGCAAGATTACATCGGCGCACTCAATGTCTATTTGACCGCACCGGCGATTGCATTGCTCGGTACCGGCGCACCGGCTGTGCGATTTGTCTCAGTGCTGATCGGGATGGCCGGCATCGTGACGACCTTTGGATTGGCGCGCGCCTTGTTCGGGCAACGCGCCGGCCTGATCGCGGCCGGTCTACTGGCAGTGCAACCGTCGTACTTGTTCTGGAACCGGCAGGGCGTGCTCGTCGCCTCGCTCACCATCCCGCTAGCAGCCGGGTTGATCTGGCTCGGCGCAGCGTGGGCGCGGCGGGGCGGCTGGAATCGCGCCCTGGCAGCCGGCCTAGTCGCCGGGGTCGGCATTTATGCGAAGTTGCTCTTTATATGGGTGCTGGGCGCCTTCGCGAGCAGCCTGCTGCTCGTAAACATGTTGGCCGGGCTGCGCGCGGCCGTTCAGGGCGCCCCGCTGCAATGGTGGCCGCGCCGGCCCACCGCCGCCGAGGGGCTGGCAGCGGTGGGCGGATTTGTCGCTGGTATGCTGCCCTTGTTGGTCTACAACGTGCGCAGTGGCGGCACGTTATTCTCCGTCGGCGCCAACCTGTCCACATCGTTCTACGGCGTAGATAACCTTGCCTTCGGCCCCAACTTGCTCGCGCGCTGGGACCAATTCCGCGCGGTCATCGCCGGTCGCGATCATCTCTGGTATCTTGGCGGCTCGGCTGGCAACCCGCTCTGGGAATGGGCGCTCGGCGCGGCGGTTGCCGTCGTTGCCTGGCAAGTGGTACGGCAGGGACGCGGATGGCGTGCGGCACTGGCATTGCTGCTCGCGCTGCCCTTCGGGATCGCCCAGTCGGCGTTCACAGTGTCCGGGCTTTTCCCGACGCACTTCGCCATTTTCACACCACTGTGGACAACCATCGTCGCGGGCGCTGCGGCGGCGCTGCTCGGCCACCGGCTCGGGATGGGGCCCGTCTTACGCCGGATCGTCCAGACGGCCACCGTCATCGGGCTGCTGGCGCTGGCCGGGCGGGATGTGGCTGTGGACGTGTATTACCACCGGCGGCTTGCAGCCACGGGCGGTCTGGGCGTGCACAGCGACGCGATTTACCGACTGGTGGACGAAGTGGAACGACTCTCGCCGCCGGCCGTTGTTGCAATGGACTGGGGCTTTGCGCCGCAGGTTCAGCAGCTCACCGAGAACCGGATCGCGCCGCAAGAGATTTTCGGTTACACATGGGCGCCGGACGCGGAATTCGCGAACCGCCTTGCGCCCTATTTGCAGCAGCCCGGCAGTGCACTGGTGTTCCACTGGGCCAACGAGACGATCTTTCCACGCAAGGAAGCGTTCGAAGCGCTGGCGAAGCAGGCCGGCGTGAGCTTCGAGCAGGTGTCCGTGGTCTCGCGCCGCGACGGCGCGCCGATCTATGAGATTTTCATTGTTAACACGACAGAGCAAAATCAATAGATCACATAAGATGGCAGTGGGCCGCTTATGCTATATTGGAAACGAGGTGACGACAATGGCTGAACGGGATTTAACCACTGCACCGCCCATGCCCAGAACGTCAGCGCCCTCATGGCCGGAGCAGGGTTCGTGGACATACGAGGACTGGCTAGCGCTGCCGGATGACGGTTTTCGCTACGAAGTGATCGACGGAGTGTTATACATGTCCCCACCCCACGCCCCCCCTCACCAGGTAGCTGCTGCCAACCTCTACTCCGCGATGGACAACGTGGTTCGCACCAAAAAGCTCGGGCGTTTGTTCTTTGCTTCTACCGGCGTTCATCTCCCCAATCAGCCAGTCCCGCTTCAGCCTGACCTGTTCTTTCTCGTCTCTGAACGTTTGGACATCATCGGAGAGAAGTACATCGAGGGCGCGCCGGACCTGATCGTGGAAATCCTCTCGCCAAGCGACTGGCTCTATGATCGGCGCGAAAAGATGCAAGTCTATGAGGCTTCCGGCGTGCGCGAGTACTGGATCGTAGATTATCGCGCTCAAACGGTAGAGGTCTACCTGCTGGAAGAGAGAAGTTATCGCTTACTGGGTAAATGGGGTCAAGGCGAGCAAGCCGAGTCACACCTCATCGCAGGATTCTCGATCCCGATCTCGGAAGTATTCGAGCTGTAACTTTTTAATTGCCGGCGGAAGCATCCGCTCCATCCGTTGACATGTCCACTGTCAGAAACTCCGGCTGCCGATCACCTGCGGGATTTCAGTGAGCGTGCCATCCTCGCGCCGCCAGGCTTCGTGCGGGAAGAACGCCGACGCCGACGAGAGGAAACAGAACGCCGCTCCGATGCCCGGTTTGTTGCGCAGCCGCCGATAGTACTCCACGTATTGTTGCGCCTTTGTGCGCAGGTTCGTGTGCTCGGTCGGGTTTGAGAACTCGGTGATGAAGAGCAGCTTGTCAGGATAGCGCCGCCGGTATTCCTCGTAGTTCAGTCCCCCCGTGAGGCGATTCATGTCCGCCTCGTCCACCCAGTAACAATGGCAGGCGACGAAGTCCGACCGGCGCGCGGCCTCGTCCGATTGACCCAGGAAGGCCAATGCGTCCATGCGCTGGCCGCTCACATTGCCGCCCGGTGAAAGCCCCGGATATCCAAACTTGGCATCCGGGAAACTACCCCGCAGCCGGTTCATTACGTCGAGATACCAGGCGTTGAACTGTGTGCCGTCCTGCCACGAGAACTTCCAGCCCTCGATCTGCAGATTCGGCTCGTTGTGGATTTCAAAGTAGCGCACGCCCCGGTTGTAGAAGTTGCGCATGTCCGGCTCGAGCCAGCGGGCGAAGTCGTCCGAGCGCACCACCCGGCCCCTGAAGTCCGCAAACAGGCGCACCATGATGAACATATTTGAGTTAATCGACTTGAGCCGGTCTACTTCCTCGGGCCGCGCCGTCGAGGTGAGCTTGACCGCCTCCATACGCGCCGTCTGGTACACGCGGAAGTCGGCTTCCTGGTTCGGGCCGTCCGCCCGCCCATGCAGGCCCACAAGGCACTTGCGGTACGCCCAGTCGAAAGCCGCGGGCGGAGTCTGCGGCCCGCCCGGGGTATCGACAGCGTGGTCCGGAAACTTCAGGAACGGGGTCGGGTCGATAATGTCGTGGGGGTAGTTTGTCAGCCCTGCAGCGGTCGCACCTTCCTTTTTTAAGGTCAGGTGCAGGTGCGAACCGGTGGAATTGCCGGTAGAGTCGGCCAGGCCGATCCGATCGCCGGTTTTGACCTGGTCGCCCACGCGCACAAGCGCGCGGTTCATGTGGGCGTAAATCGTGCGGTAGCCATCGCGGTGTTGGATGCGAACGTGGATGCCGTAGGCATGATTGCCGCTGCCGTCATGGACGCGGAACACGGTGCCGTCTGCGCCGGCATAAATATTCGTGCTGTGCGGCGCGCGAATATCCAGACCTTCATGCCCCGGCAGCCCAAAACGCCGGTATATTTGCGGGTTCATCCCGAACGCTTGCGTTATGACCGGAAAGTCCGTCGGCCACTGCAGCATGAACGGGCGGCTGCGCTGGCCATAGCGGTCATCGTTGCTGATGCGATTGGCGAGCTTGTTCTTGAAATCGTCGGGGCCGGTCGTGTCGATCAGGTCGAGACGCACTTCCGGATAGTTGTCGCGGAACCAGGCATCGATTGGCCGACCGAATCCGCCGGGCACGTTCGCAATCGTGACCGTCTGATTCGGGTTCATGTAGCGTCCGGCCGATTCCGGATCGGCAGTGATGTTTACACCGTACTTCTTCGCATAATCACTCGCCGCCCGCACCCAGGTGTAGTAATCCCGTTTCGGGAGAAGGATGATCTGGAATTCCGGCATTATGCCGCTCCTTGATAGCTGCCTCAGCGGATAAAGCGCCGCCGACCGATTTCCCGCGCGATACCGACGTCGCGCCCAGCCTCGTCCGTCCAGCCCCAGCGCGCCGACTCGCTCAAATCCGACGTGGAGGAGATATAGCTGAACGCCGCGCCGATGCCAGCCGCGCGCCGCAGTAGACCATAATAGCGCGCATACTGGTTCGCCACAACTGGTTTTGGCTGGATCGGATTCCCGAACTCCGTTACGAACAACAATTTGTCCGGGTACAAGCGCCGGAACCGTCGCCAGCTCATGCCGCCGTCCAAACTTTGCATTTGCCCCTCCGTCTGCCAGTAGCCATGCACGCCGATCCAATCCGCACTCGCCGCCGCTGTGGCGGCTTGCCCGAGGAACGCGCTGCTACCCTGCCTCACGCCCGGAATGGTGGGGCCGGGTGACAAGCCCGGAAAGCCATATTTCTTATTCGGCCAGATGCGACGGTACAGGCTCACAACTTCGTCAAACCAGCTTGCAAACTCGACGCCGTCGCGCCAACTTCCGCTCAGCCCTTCCAAGATCAGGTTTGGTTCGTTGTGGATTTCGATGTGCTCTACGTCGGGATAGTCGTCGAAGAGCCGTTGCAGGTCGGACTGCGTGGCCTGTACGTATTCCTGCGGCGTGATCCGGCGCGGCGATTCTCCGAAGTGGAACGCCATGATCGGGCGCACCATGATAAACATGTTCGGATTGAACGCTCGCAGCGCATCCACGGAGGCGGGTGTAGCGTGGCTGGTGATCTTGACAGCCTCCAGCCGGGCCGTGCGGGCGATATCGATATCCCGGTCGAGCAGTTCGCCGTCCGCCCGCCCGTGCAAACCAATATACGAAACGCCCGGCGCCCACTGTTGCGACCAGTCGTACGCTGTCTCAAACCCAAACCGCAGATTGTAGTACACGCGCACGTTCAGAATTTGCGCCAGCACTTGCGGATTCGGCGCCGTCAGGTACTCGATGCGCGGTTTGTGGGCAGCTTGTTTGAGCCGAAGATGCAGTTCCGCCGGCCACCACTCCGGCTGCACAATCGTAATGTGTTCGAAGCGGCCGGTGCGGATCAGGTCGACGTTATTTGAAATCGTGACGGCATCGAAGGCCTGCGAATACGCCAGCGCGGTAGCGCCCCACTCCGCCAGCTCGGCGTCTGTGCGGGCCGGAACGAGCAGCAACTGGTTGATGCTTGCCGTTGCCATCAGCCAAATCCAAGACCGCGTTCCTTAAGCGAGGTGAAGCGAGCGTGTCCGATGACGAGATGGTCCATGACGGGGATATCGAGCAACCGCCCGGCTTCGACGAGCATGCGCGTCACCGCCACGTCTTCCGGCGAGGGCGCGGGATCGCCGCTGGGATGATTATGGGCAACGATGATGCCGGCCGCGTTGCGGCGGATGGCCGCGCGGAACAGTTCGCCCACGCGGATCGAGGAGGTGTTGAGCGAACCCTGATAGACCTGCTTCATGTCGATTTCGCGGTTGCGCGTATCAAGTAGCAGCACCCAGACCGTTTCCTGTTCCTGCCCGCTCATGACCGGCATGAAGAGCGCCGCGGCATCGCCGGGCGAGCCGACCTGCGGGCGCGCCCCCATGCCGGCGCGCGTTGCGCGGTGCCCGAGCTCGATGCCCGCCCATAGCTGCGCGGCCTTGGCGACGCCCACCCCATTGATCTCGGT
>JBHHUI010000027.1:0-11110 GCA_046753805.1 Anaerolineales bacterium | reverse complement strand
TACGTCGTAGTCCTCGAAGAAGCGCCCCACCTCGCGCGCGGCGGTTTGCACGTAGCGGGCGGCGTTGGCGTAGTCCACGGCGCTCATGGCTTTCCCCAGCAGCGCCAGCGCGTAGGTCGCGGCCTCGAAATCTCGCGCCGACGGTTTGCGCCCCGCCAGTTGCGCCGCCCACTCGACGTCGGCGCGCGCCTCGGCGGCGACAATGGTCATAAATGAGATCGAAAAATCCTCGCGGTCGATCTTCGGTGCGGCCTCGACCACGTCGTGTCCGAGATCTGCGAGCAGCTGCGCGGTGTCTTTCACCCCCTGCGCGCAATCGGGGTGGACTTCGCGGCTCAGAAAGGGGTGGCTAGTGAACGCGATGCGCAGCCCGCCCGGCTCGGTGGACACTTCTTCCAGAAACGGGCGCGCCTGCGGCGGCGCGAGGTAGGGCGCGCCCGGGTCTGCGCCCGCGACCGCGTCCAGCACGGCGGCGCTGTCCCGCACGGTGCGCGTGAGCACGTGCTCTACGACGAAGCCGCGCCACGATTCGCCGATGTCCGGGCCGGTGGGCGTGCGCCCGCGCGAAGGTTTGATGCCGAACACTCCGCAACAGGAGGCCGGAATGCGGATCGAGCCGCCCCCGTCGCCGCCGCTCGCAATGGGAGTTATTCGGGCCGCCACGGCCGCGCCGGAACCGCCGCTCGAACCGCCGGGCGTGCGGTCCGTGTCCCAGGGATTGTGCGCGTCGCCCAACACCTCCGACTCGGTGTAAGGTGTGAGGCCGAATTCGGGCGCGTTGGTCTTGCCAAGCGTGACCAGGCCGGCGGCCTTGAAGCGGCGCACGAGTTCGCTGTCGTGTGGCATGGGGATGTCGCGCAGCAGACGGTTGCCGCTGCTGGTGGGCACGCCGCCGAAGTTGGCCATCAAGTCTTTAAGCAGGAACGGCACGCCCCTGAAAGGGCCGTCGGGCAAGTCGTTCCGGGCCGCAGCCCGTGCGTAGTCATACATCTTGTTGACTACGGCGTTAAGCTGCGGATTGCGCGCTTCGATGCGCTCGATGGCCGCCTCGACCAGTTCGGTCGGTGTGACGTGTTTCTGCCGCACCAGTTTCGCCAGTTCGAGTCCGTCGCAGTCGTCGTATTCGGGGAGCGTGTTCATGGGTACCTCATGGTTAAGGTGGCGCGGCCGGTGGCTGGCGCTTCCGAAGTGCCGTTCACCTGCTCGCCAGTTCGTGCGCGGCGCGGATAATGAGCGGGATGCGCCGGCCCAGGCCCGCGAAGCGCTGGTCCTGCGTCTGGCCGCGCACATAGCGGATGTAGATTTGTGCGATGATGCCGGCCAGCCGGAATAGCCCGAGAACGTGGTAGAAGCGGATGTTGGATACATCCCGGCCGCTGCGTTTCGCGTAGCGCGCCGTGAGTTCTTCGCGCGACGGAAAGTCCACGCCCAGCGGCACCATGACCATGCCCTGCATCCAGTCTGGGTCGGTGCGTTCGGTCCAATAGCAGAGCAGCGCGCCCAAATCGTTAAGCGGGTTGCCGAGCGTGCACATGTCCCAGTCGAAGACGGCCACCAGTTGGCCCGGGTCATCGGCGGCCAGCATGACATTGTCGAGTTTGAAATCGTTGTGGACGAGCGAATGCGACTCGCTGGTCGGCTTGTTTTCGCGCAGCCAGGCATATAGCTCTTCCATGAGCGGGCTGTCGGCGGGCCTGGCTGCGTGCCAGCGTTTGTACCAGCCCTCGATCTGACGTTCGATAAATCCTTTGGGCCGGCCAAGCCCTTCCAATCCGAGCGCGCGATAGTCCACCGCGTGCAGGTCCGCCAGGGCGTCTGCAAGCGCAAAGCCGATGCGGCGCGCTGCCCCCGGCGTATCCGCAAACTGTTTCGGCATCTGCGTGCGCACGACCAGGCCGCGCTTGCGCTCCGCGACGATGAACGGCGCGCCAATGACCGAATCGTCGTCGCAGTATAGGAAAGCACGCGGGGCCAGCGGATACACCCGGTGCAGCACAGAGAGCACGCGATACTCGCGCCCCATATCGTGCGCAGCCCGGGCGACCGGGCCAAGCGGCGGGCGGCGCAACACGTACTCGTGCGATCCGTAGTCGAGCAGATAGGTCAGGTTAGCCAGGCCGCCGCCGAATTGGCGCACCACCAGCGATTGCTCGGAGCCATCCAGGCGCCCGCGCAGGTAGTCGGCGAGGCGCGCTTCATCGAAGGTTTCGTCCGGGCGGACCTCGATCGTATCTTGATGCACTGGGAAGTGGACGCTGATTGCGCAGATACACGCAGGATTATCATCTGATCTGCGTTCATCCGCGTTCACACCTGCCCTTGCGGGCGGTGCAAGGGTCTGCCTCCTATTGGTTTGTGTACTTTTTCAATATGCGCCGCGCCACCGACATCTTGTGCACCTCGTCCGGGCCGTCGTAAATGCGGGCGGCGCGCTCCTCCCGATACCAGAACGCCAGCGGCGTGTAGTCCGTCACGCCCAGCCCGCCGTGCACCTGGATGCCGCGGTCGAGTACGCGCTGCAGCACGCTTGCCACATGGAACTTGATGAGTGAAATGTCATCGCGGGCGGCGTACTGGCCCGCGCGCTCAATTTTATCCGCCGTTGCCAGCACCATCAGGCGCGCGGCGTTGATTTCGGCGCGGCTCTCGGCGATCCAGTCCATCACATTACCAAAGCTGCCCAACGACCGGCCGGAGGCGATCTCGCGGCGCGCGGCGTGGCTGCACATCAGGTCGAAGGCGCGCTCGCAGATGCCGATCCAGCGCATGCAGTGGTGGATGCGACCCGGCCCGAGGCGCGCCTGCGCCAGGGCAAAACCCGCGCCCTCCGGCCCGAGCAGGTTGGCCTGCGGCGCGCGGCAATCCTCGTAGCGGATTTCGGCGTGTGAGTGGTGCTCCTCGCCGGCATGGCCCATCACGGGAATGTTGCGCACCAGGTTGAAGCCCGGCGTATCGGTCGGCACGATGATCATACTGGCGCGCTTGTGGCGGCTTTCGGCCTCCGGGTTGGTCACGGCCATGACGATGGCGAAGGCGGCCCCATCCGCCGCCGTCGTAAACCACTTGTGACCGTTGATCACGTAGTCGTCGCCGTCTTTGACGGCGGTAGTGTTTAGCAGCGTGGGATTGGAGCCGGGCAGTTCCGGCTCGGTCATTGAGAAACAGCTGCGGATGTCGCCGCGCACGAGCGGTTCCAAATAGCGCTGCTGCTGCGCCTCGCTCCCGTACTCCAGCAGCAGTTCCATGTTGCCCACGTCCGGCGCCTGGCAATTGAAGACGTAGTGCCCCAGCGGCGAGCGCCCCAACTCTTCGCTGACGCGCGCGAATTCGGGCAGTGAGAAACCCATGCCGCCGTAGATTTCGGGCAGGTGGGGCGCCCACAGGTTCAGTTCTTTCACGCGCGCCCGTAGGTCGTTCAGCGCCGGCAGGATGGTGCGGTAGGGCTGCGTGAGGAACTGCGCCTCCAATGGTTGCACTTCTTCGCGCACGAACGCACGGATTGCGGCCAGGGTTCCCTGGAGCCGATCAGACGATTCGGGCTGCACGGATAACTCCTTAAATGCTTACAGGAATGCGACTGCCAACAAGCTGGCCGCCGTCGATGACAAAGGTTGCCCCGCTTGTGAAGTTCGAGGCCGGCGAGGCCAGATAGAGCGCAATGCCGGTCAGCTCGTCCGGCTCGGCCATGCGCGCGGCCGGAACAGCGCGGGTGATGGCCTCATAAATCTCGGGCGTCTGCCACAGTACGCTGCTGAACCTGGTCTTGACGAAGCCCGGCGCGATGGCGTTCACCTGGATGTTGTCGGCGGCCAGTTCCATCGCCAGCACCTGCGTGAGCATGATGACGGCCGCCTTGCCGACCCCGTAGACGCCCATGCCCGGCAGCGGTTCTTTACCGGCCACCGAGGCCATGTTGACGACTTTGCCGCCGCCGCGCGCCCGCAGCGACTCGACGCACGCTTTCACCATGCGGAAGTAGCCGACCACGTTCACGTCCAGGGTTTTGGCCCACTGGCCCTCGTCGGCGGTCAGCACCGGGCCGAAGTGCGGGTTGGTGGCCGCGTTGTTGACGAGAATGTCCACGCCGCCGTATTCCGCCGTGGCGCGTTCGACGAGCGCCTGCACCGCCTCGGAGTCGCCGGTGTGCGCCGCGACCGGCAGCGCCTCGCCGCCCGCGTTACGAATCTTTTCGGCTACGGCGTCAAGGCCTTCCTGCTTGCGGCTGGCGAGCACCACCTGTGCGCCGGCGGCCGCGTACGTTTCGGCAATGGCCTGCCCGATGCCGCGCGATGCGCCGGTGACGAGGGCGACTTTGCTGGTGAGGTCGAAGTTGGGTTTGGTCATGGTTCTGCTGGTGTTACTTATTTTTCACGGAGAACTAACTGAAGCCATTCTTGTACGACACACCCTCACCCACCATCCCCCTCTCCCGCTGGGCGGGAGAGGAGGGCGGAGCGTAGCGACGGCGGGGGGTGAGGGTTTTAGCGCCACTTATCTGAAAGTTTTCAGTGAGTTCGGATCGACACGGATGTCCGCATATCAATCCGTGTACTACATCCCCGCCCCTCCGGTCACTTCCAGCGTGTGGCCGGTGATGTAGCTCGCGTACGGCGAGGCGAGGAGCAGAATGCCCCCGGCTGCTTCTGCGGGTGTGGCCGGGCGGCCGAGCGGAATCATCATCGTCATGCCGCCGCGCAGCTTGTCCGGGATGCCGAGCGCCACTTCTTTTCCACCCACGTCAATCGTCGCGCCTTCTTCCTTCGCGCGCGTCAGACGCGTATCGATGTACCCGAAGGCCACCGTGTTGCAGCGCACGCCGAACGCGCCCCATTCCTTGGCAATGGTCTTCGTCAGTCCCACCACCCCCATCTTGCCCGTGGCGTAATTGGCTTGCCCGAAATTTCCATGCAGGCCCGAAGTGGACGACACGTTGATGATGCAACGCGGCTCCACCGGCCCGCCCACGGCCTGCTCGCCCTTGGCCGCATCACGCATGTACGGCGCAGCCGCGCGGATCATGCGGAACGGCGCTGTCGCGTGCACGTCGAGAATGGCCTGCCATTGCTCATCCGTCATCTTGTGCAGCATGCCGTCCCAGGTGTAGCCGGCGTTGTTGACGAGGATGTTGAGCTTGCCGTAGGCATCTACCGCGGCGCGCATGAGTTGGTCGGGGAAGTCCGGGTCGGTGACGCTGCCCGCCACGGCCAGCGCCTCGCCGCCGCCGGCGACGATCCCTGCCACGACCTCCTCCGCCGGTTCGGCGTTGAGATCGTTCACCACGACGCGCGCCCCCTGCTGCGCGAACAACTTCGCCGCCGCCGCGCCGATCCCGCGCCCCGCGCCGGTGATGATGGCAACCTGGTTTTCGAGTAATCCGGCCATTGATGCTCCTCAGGGAATAGTACGCAGATGCACGCAGATCAGAAAATCAGTGTTTATCCGCGTTCATCTGCGTTCTGGCTTATAGTTCGTTCAACATCACCGCCGCGTTGGAGATCACAATCTCATCCCGCTCGGCGGCTTTCATCTGGAAAAGTACGCGCCCGTCCGGCGCATGCCACATTTCGGTCACGAGCGTCTCGCCGGGGAAGACGTGCTTCGTAAAGCGCACTTTGATGCTTTTGAAGCGCGCCGGGTCATTATCGCAGAAATGTCTCAGGACGGCGCGCCCGCCAAAGCCAAAGGTACACAAACCGTGCAGGATAGGGCGGTCGAAGCCGCCCTGCGCGGCCATACTCGGGTCGGCGTGCAAAGGATTGCGGTCGCCCGATAGCCGGTAGAGCAGCGCCTGATCCGGACGCGTCTTTTCCGAATGCACCACATCCGGCGGGCGCTCTGGCGGCGCATTGCTCACACCGGACGGGCCGCCTCGCCGCAGGCGGGATGTTCCACGCTCCCCCCCGAAGCCGCCCAGGCCTCGGATGAAGATCGAAGCCCGGTTGAACGCCACTTCGCGCCCGTCTTCGTCGTAGCTGTGCGCATACAGAAGAATGAGCGCGCCCGAACCTTTATCGTACACCTGTGACACGCACGCCCGATTGGTCAGGCGCGCGCGGGGCGCGAGCGGCGCTTTCAGTTCCAGAACCTGCTCGCCGTGCAGTAGCAGCATCGGATGGAATTTCAGGCCCGGCATGTCGAAGATGCGATTGTTCGCCGCGAATGGAAACGTTACTGCGAAGGTGGGCAGCACGCGCATCCCGGCCGGGTGCTGCTCGTACACAAAACGTAATTCGGAGTCGTCGAGAGGGTCGGCAGCCGCGCCGACGCCCAGTGCGTACAGGCTTACGTCGCGTTCGTCGTATGCGAATGTGGACGGCTCGAATTCGTAGCCGAGCACTTGCTCGACGTCGATATAGGAGTCTTGCGGCACGACAGCCTCCCGGGATGGGGTGACCTAAAGTATCCGCCGAGAGCGCGTCGAACGCAAACTGCGCTAGCGCTATACCCCCTTCGCCTCCAACCAGGCGATGATCCTGTCGGCCACGTCCTGCCAACCCGCTTCGAGCATCATGTCGTGCGCCATGTCGAAGAAGACCGGCTCCGCGCCGTAGGCGCGGGCTGTGGCGCTAACGTCCCTCCAGCACTAGGCCGCGTGCCACGCGCCGTGGATAAAAAGCAGCGGGGTCTTATGGGGCGTCTTCGTCAGGGGTTGTTTGGAAATGACTTCGAGTTGCATTATTCACCTCGGGTGGCGATCACTTGGCGTGCACAATGCTCCGGGCGACTTCGCTCACGGTCCTGCGCAAGCGGCGCGCTTGGGCCTGGATATGGCGATGTGCACTTTCTTCAGACATGCCGTCGGCCATCAAGACGGCCTTGGCGCGGTCCAGTAATTTGCGCGTTTCGAGTTGCTCGGCCAACGCCGCCGATTGATCCTCCAGCCGCGCGGTATCCCGAAAGCGTTTTGCGGCCACGGCGATGGCGGCGGCCACGTCCTCGCGCTGCACCGGCTTGATCAGGTAACCGTGGATCGGCAGATCGGAAGCCTGTTCGATCAGGTCCTGTTCGCTGAAAGCGGTCAAGATCAGGATGGGCATCGGCTGCGTGCTGTGCAACGTCTGCGCAGCCTGCAAGCCATCGGTGAACGGCATTTTGATGTCGAGAATGGCCAGGTCGGGCCGATGCTGACGGGCCAGCGTAATCGCCTCGCGTCCGTCAGCGGCGCTCACGACTTCGTGCCCTAAATCTTGCAGCATTGAAGCCAGCCCAAGGCGGATGATCGATTCGTCGTCCGCGATCAGAATTCGCATCTCGGGTTCAGGCACCCGCCACGGCGCTGCGCCGTTCAAACAGCACCACATCGCGCCAGACGCCGTTCATGCGGCCGATGCGCTCGCGCACGCCCACGACGCGGAATCCGCATGCCGTGTGCAGCGCGACACTGGCTTCGTTCTCGGGGAAGATACCGGCCTGCAATGTCCAGACGCCGGCGCTCTCCGACGCTTCGATAAGCGCCTGCAACAGATGCTTGCCCACGCCCTGGCCGCGCGCCCGGGCTGTGACATAGACGCTGACTTCAGCCACGCCGCAGTATACACACCGGCTGGACACTGGACTGAGCGCGGCCCAGCCCAGGAGGTTGGCGTCCTTACGGGCGACGAGCCGCGGTGTGTCGAGATGCGCCCGGTTCCAGTTCTCCCATGTCGGCGCGGCAGTTTCGAAGGTCGCGTCGCCGGTTGCGATGCCTTCGACGTAGATCGCGCGCACGGCCTCCCAGTCCGAATCTCGCATGGGCTCGATATGGATATCCATTGAAGACACGCTACTCGTGCTCGACCGTGCGCGGAATGCGGATGCTCACCTCCGTGCCTTGCCCGCGATGGTTGAAGCGGAGCCGCCCCCGCAAGTCATCGCGTACCAGCATCTCCACGATCTCGAGTCCGAGTCCGCGCGACTGCCGGTCGGCGAAACCGCTGCCGTCGTCGCGTACAACCACTACGATCTCGTCCGGCGCGCGCCCCAGCGAAACCTCCACAGTGCCCGCTCCCCGATCACGAAAAGCATGTTTCAGCGCGTTGTTGACCAGTTCGTGCACGACCAGCGTCAACGCCGTTGCGGCCCGGGCAGGAAGCGGCAACGTCTCCCCCGTGATGTCGATCTGGATGGATTGGTGCGGCGCGGTCAGGGCCGCACCCGTCGTGCGGGTAACGCGCTGCAACACATCTTTGACATCGACCAGGCGGAAGCCCCGCTCGGATAGGACGTCGTGGACGGCGGCGATGCTGCGAACCCGTTGGATGCTGGTCTGGAGGATGTCACGCGTGCGTTGTTCGGCGGCCTCGCCGAGCTGCAGCTGCATCAGCATCGCCACCGTCTGAAGGTTGTTCTTGATGCGATGGTGCATCTCACGCACCACGGCGGCGTTGGTCACCAGCTGCGCGTTTTCGATTGCGAGCGCGGTCTGGTTGGCGAGCGTCACGAGCAGCGCTGTTTGCTCGGGGTTGAAAGCGCGCTGTTGGCCCGTATAGCAGTTGAGCACGCCGATGACGCGCTCGCGGACGATCAGCGGCACGGATAGCAGCGACACCAGGCCTGCTTTGCGGGCGCGCTCCGGTTGCAGGTAACGAGGATCATGCTGCACGTCCAGGATGGTGGCCGACTGCCCGCTGGCAGCCACAGCGCCGGTGACGCCCTCGCCGACCCGGAGCGTGGCGCGCCGCTGGTTGGGACGTCCGCGCTGTTCGGCCGAGCGCAACTCGAGACGCGCGCCCGTCTCGTCGATCAGGAAGATCGAGCACTCGGCGGCATCCATCGCCTGTGCGGCCATCTTGGTGACGATGTCGAGCATGTCGTCGAGATACTGCGGCGAGGTCACAGCTTCGCTCACGCGCCCGAGCGTGCGCAGTTCCTCGAGCTGCCGGGTCTGTCGGTCGTACAGTTGCGCCTTGGCCAGCGCGCCGGCCGCGAGGTCGCCCACCAGAGACAGCACTTCCACATCGTCTGCAGTGAAATCGTGCGGTTGGAGGGTCTGCACATTCATCGCTCCGATGGCCTCTTCCTCGATCACCAGCGGTACGGCCAGGAGCGACTCAAAAGCCGACTCTTCCGCCTCGTCCACCCATTTGAAATACGGGTGATCCTGCGCGCGGATTGCGAACACCGGCGCGTTGATTTCCACAGCGCGCCCCGTCATGCCTTCGCCGACTCGCAGGGTTGCCCGCCCGAGCGCCCGGCGGGCGAGACCCGTGGTCGCGCCCAGGCGCAGCGTCCGGCGATCCGGGTCGAGCAGATAGAGGGTGCAGGAGTCGACGAGCATGACTTCTGTGGTTTTGCGGGCGATCAGGTCGAGGGTTGAGTCGAGGTCCCAGGCTGAGCTGAGTGCGCGCGCAATCGCGCGCAGCGCGGCGACTGCGGTCGGACGGGTGGAGGCGGGTATCGTCGTCGCAGGCATAACGTGCAGACACCCGGCGAATACACGGGGCCGGGTGTCTGCCGGACGGCTCTATTGTAAAGCGAATCGCAACGAGCGCTTCAAGCGACTTCAGGCTTGGGTATGCGCGGCTTGCGGCAGGACCCCGAGGTCTCGCAGACCTCGGGTGTCTTCGGTGATCGCGTTAGTACACCGGCAAATAGCGGTCCAGTTCCCACTGGCAAACGGTGATGCGGTAATCATCCCATTCCTGAGTCTTGGCATCCACGTATTGATTGAACAGGTGGTCGCCGAGGACAGTTTTGAAAAGCGGGTCGGCTTTGAATTCCGCAATCGCCTCGCCAAGGGAACCGGGCATGGCGCCCAGGCTGGCCGTCATTTCGTCGTCCAGGTGATACAGGTCCTCCTCGGTTGCATCCGGCACGGGCAGGTCGTTTTTAATGCCGTCGAGGCCGGCGGCCAGCATGGCGGCGAACGCCAGATAGGGGTTCGCGCTCGGGTCCGGACAACGCAGCTCAATGCGGGTGGATGTGGCGACCCGTCCGGCGCTCACCTTGGGGACGCGGATCAGCGCCGAACGGTTGGTGCGCGCCCAACTCAAATAGACGGGCGCTTCGTATCCGGGCACGAGGCGCTTGTAGCTATTTACGAGGGGCGCGATCAGCACGGACATGCCGCGCGCATGGGCGAGTTGCCCCGCAATGAATTTCTTGGCTGTGTTGCTCAGACCGTATTCGTCCTCCGAATCGGCGAATACATTCGCGCCGTTGTTCCACAGTGATTGGTGCGTGTGCATGCCGTTGCCGTTCCGCCCCGAGATCGGTTTGGGCATGAAAGTCGCATGCAGGCCGTTGCGTTGCGCCACGGCTTTGAGCGCCACGCGCAGCGTAACCGCATTATCAGCCGTGTGGAGCGCGTTGTCGTACTTGAAGTCGATCTCGTGCTGCCCGGTCGCGACTTCGTGGTGTAACGCCTCGACGGTGATGCCGAAAGTTTGCAGCGCCGCTACCATTTGCCGGCGGACAGAATGGGCGAGATCGGTGCTGACGTCGAAGTAACCGGCTTCGTCGTGGGGCACGAGTGGAAATAGCGAGCCATCGGAATGCGGCTTGAACAGGAAGAATTCCAACTCCGGCCCGGTGTAATACTTGTAGCCCAACTCGGCGGCGTCGGCGAGCACCCGTTTCAGTACCCCGCGCGGATCGCCCAGGAACGGCTCGCCAGTGGGCATTTGCACGTCGCAGATGACGCGTGCGGTCGGTACGTCCGCATCCCACGGGATCACGGCAAACGTGTTCAAGTCTGGATGCAGCAGCATGTCGCTCTCGGCGATGCGCGCGAAACCCTCGATGGAGGAACCGTCGAACCACAGGCCGTGGGCGACGACCTCCGACCACATCTCCAGTGGGATGCCGATGCTTTTGACGAGACCAACGATGTCGGTGAACTGCAGGTTGATGAATTTGATGTCTGCTCTATCGATTATTTCCTGGACCCGCTCGATGGCGGCCTGGTCGTTTGCCATGGTATCGCTCCTTGTGTGTTGTAATCCAAAAAAAGCGCCCTTCGCCGTGAAAAAGGTTCGCGGCGAAAGGCGTCTCGGCCTTGCAGATAGGTATTCGTTTGTCAGTCGCCAGCGGCGACCGGCAGACTATATCACAACGGAGCGGCGCTGGTCAAGGCGCCGCATTCACTCACGTAAAATGTTACCGGGGGACAATGGTTCACTCAAATGAAAAT
>JBHHUI010000026.1:0-11326 GCA_046753805.1 Anaerolineales bacterium | reverse complement strand
GTGATATCGCCTTCTCCGGTTAGCCCCGTGCGACACAAGAACGCGCCATCCACGTCGAACGTTCCGGCGACGTTACGAATGGCGCGGTATACCGAATGCGAATTCGCGTCGAGCGCATACATATCGCTGCCGGCGGCGTAAACCCGCGTGATGCGTGCATTGGCTCCGAAACCGGCTGCTGTCACGCCGGCAATGGGCACGCGCACGATCGCGTCGAGGTTGTCGAGCACACCCTGGGCTTCGGCGCGCAGTTGCTGCGCTTCCGGCTGCTGGGCGGAGATGGCGTCCGCCTGATCCAACCAGGCGAGGGCAGCTTCCCAGTGCGGGCGCGCTGCGGCCGCATCCGGCGCGATCCGCGCCTGGCTCGCTTCGAGGCGCGCTTGTTCCATCACGGCGGCAAACTGCTTGGATTGGCCTTCGGTCAGATACAGCCCGGAGGCCAGCACCACCACGGCCAGCGGCACAAGCAGCGCAAGGATGATGAGAATCCGGTCGGGGACTGTGTACCCCTCGCGCGGCGCGCTGCCCGGCGCCAGCCGCCCAACCAGATTGCCGATCGCGTTTGACAGTGAATCGCCAAGCGATGTCGAGCCAGATGCGACGTGCGGGCGTAATCGTTCCAGCGGGAGCGAAACATACCAGTCGCGGACGCTTTCCAATGTATTCCGGATCGCGCGACGCAGTTCCACATGCGGCCACGCGATCCTTCGTCGGAGCCCGTCGTCCGCGTATCCGAATTCATCGTCGTCGAATTCGGGTTCGTCGTCATCGGTCTCTGCATAGGGCGGGAACAACGGCGACGGCTGCAATACGTCCGGCGTGGGTGCTGTGGGCGCCATCGCAGCGTGGGCTATCGCTTCCGGCTCGGCGTCGATTTCAGGCGCTGGCAGTTCGATCCAGTCGGCAGTCGCATCATTCAGATCGACATCCGACGCGCCAGCATTGTCGGCAGCGTTTCCGGCTTCATCGTCGGAAATGGTAGCCGCGTCCAACTCGATCCACTCTTCCGCAGGCGGCGGGGGCGGAGCGGCCGCCCGGACAGCTTCCGGCCAATCCCAATTGGCTGGCGCGGTTGGAGTCGCCGCATCCGACGCCTCTTCGGGAGGGACGACGTCGTCCGCAAGCGCCTCGGCGGGAAACGCGACCACGGGTTTGAATGCTTCCTCCTCCGGCGGTGCGGCGTCCGTGTAGTCGCCGGGCGAGTCGGATTCGACCGCGACGGTCGGTTCGGGCGCCAGCATTTCTGTAAGCGCTGCTTCGGAAAGCGTGGCCTCGTCACCAAGATCGGTGGCGGCGCGGACGCGCGCGAGGATGCTGGCCAGGCTGCTTTCGGCGGCGGGCGGGAGGGGGGCCTCTGTTTCAGGCAGCGCAACGCCGGGCGGCCGGTGAGCCGCGCGCCGCTGGGCCAAGCTGTCCAGCGCCGCCGGGACGTCGCCGGTCTCGGAGGCAGTCACAAACCGCGCGACAGAGGCATTTACGGCGTTACCGGCCAGATGTACAAGCCGACTCAAAGCCGGTTCCAGCTCACCCGTATTGACGCTGCGAAGCGTATCGGCGCGCCAGCCCGCCGGGGCTTCGGGGCAGGTGACGAGCAGGTCGCCTTCGGTCAGTGTCGTGTGAAAGAACTGCACGTCCGGGTTGTTGGACATGCCCAGGGGGCGGATGGCGTGGGCGGCTTCCGGGAATTGTTCTGCGCTGGCGCGTTGCACCACGAATGCGCTGCCGGGTCCGGCTTGCGCCAGGTACAGCTCTTCGCCCCGCCACACCGCGCAACTGAGGCCAGCCGTTACCGGCGCGCCGCGTGGACTGGCCTGATTTATCTTGAGCAGTGTGGCGCTGACGGCGTTGTACAGGGCGCGAAACGCCTTCGTTACCGTGCCGGGTGTGCCGAAGAAATGGCGAGCGGCAAGATCGAGCAGAGCCTCCACGTCCGTTTCGTCGCTGCCGTTGTCGGCTTTCAGGTACAGGTTAAGCAGCAACTGGTCGCGGCTGCGCCCGCGCGCGCTGCGGCGCGGCGGCTGCTCCATCCGAACGCCGGGCGGGGCGCCCGCCTGTTGCACGCCGTCGACAAGTTGCAAATGGCCGAGGTCTACCTCGAACATCGGGGTCACATCCGCTATTGTAGGTAGATCGAATTGATAGTCAATTGAATCGGCGACCATGGCAATTTGTGACATTGGCGTGCAACAGACTCATTCCAACAAGATGCAGGATTCAGGCCAGACGTCTCCCGGGCGGAAGGTGGGCGGAGGGCAACAGCGGGCATAGCGCCGCTGTTTCTCATTCGCGGGTAGAGAAATTGCGCGGTATGATCCGCGCATGCACGCGAATCAACCGCCGACGCGCCCCGCTCACCGCGCGCCGGCGCCCCGCCCGGTAATGGGCCAAACGCGCCAATCATCGCGCACGGTTCCCAGCACACAGCGCAACCTCAATCGCGCCCGCTGGGGATGTATCGGGCTGGCGCTGCTTTCCGTCATCGTACTTAACGCGGGCGTAACCCTCGCGTTAGGCCTGCGCTCGCTCCAGGAGCATCCGCTTTCATTCATGCAGCCGGCGACGGTGATCGCTCCGGGCGCTGGTGAGCTGATCGCGACGGAACCACCGCCCTCAGCGGGCGGGACGATCGACACCCATCCCCGGCCCCCCGCGCCCGGTGGTGTGGTCTATTTGCTATTGCTGGGAGTGGATGCGCGCCCGGACCAGTTCGACAAACCCGTGCGCACGGACACCATGATGGTCGCGCGCCTCGATTTCGAAGACGACACCGTGCGGTTGCTGTCGCTCCCGCGTGATATGTGGCTGGCAATGCCGACCAGCGTTCAAGAGAACGGCGTGGACGTGGGACGCATTAACCAGGGCTATTATTACGGAGAGCTATTCGATCTTCCGGGCGGCGGGCCGCAGGGCGCGATGGATACGGTCGCGCTCAATTTCGGCATTCCCATCGACGACTATGCGTTGGTGAACTTTCAGGCGTTTGTGGATGTGGTAGACGCGCTCGGCGGCATCGACATTGACGTGCCGAAGGCCATTTACGATGAGACGTTCCCCACCGATGATTACGGTTACTTCGTGCTCGACATTCCGGCCGGGCCGCAGCACATGGATGGCATTACGGCGCTGCGTTACGCGCGCACGCGCCACCAGGACAACGACTTCCGGCGCATCGAGCGCCAGCAATTGGTGCTCCTTGCCATCCGCGATGCGGCGCTCACGGTGGATGTCGTCACGCGTGTGCCACAGCTCTACAAAGCCATCGAGGCCAACTTCCGCACCAGCCTGACCCTCGAGCAAATGATTAGCTATGGGCTTGCCGGGCAAGCCATCCCGCGCGAAAACATCACCACGTATCAGATTGAGCAGACCATGATGGTGCCATGGACCACGCCCGGCGGCGCCAATGTGTGGATCCCGCGCCGCGAGCGGATCGCTCCCCTGATCGAAGAGTTCATGCGGGAGTAGTGCGTGGGTGGAGGTCCGTTTGATCCGCGTACCTACTTGCCGACGAAGTTCGGCGGCCGCTTCTCGGTGAAGGCGGTCACGCCCTCTACGAAATCCTGCGTGCGCGCGGCCACCTCTTGCAAGTGCGCCTCGTAATCCAGCGCCTCTTCAAACGATACGTCCAGTGAGCGGTTCAGCGCGCGCTTGCCCAGACCGATTGCCTTGGTGGGCGCCTGCGCCAACCGCCGGGCCAGCTCGCGCGTGACGGCTTGCAACTCGTCGGCGGGCACCACGCGGTTTACAAGCCCCATCCGTTCGGCGGCGGCGGCATCCACGCGGTCATTGGTGAAAAACAACTCGGCGGCGCGCGCCGGCCCTATCAGGCGCGGGAGCCAGTAAGTCGTGCCCGAATCAGGCGCCAGACCGATGCCGATAAATGCCGTCAGGAACCTGGCCTTGTCTGAGGCATAGCGAATGTCGCAGGCCAGCGCCAATCCCAATCCAGCGCCGGCGCACGCCCCGTTGACGGCCGCGATGACGGGCTTTTCGAGCGCACGAATCCGCGTCACCATCGGGTGATACGTCTTCTCCAGATGTTTGCGGATCGAGTCGCCTTCCGACCGGGATTGAAACGCCTCGAGGTCCTGCCCGGCGCAGAATCCTTTGCCTGCGCCGGTGATGACTAAGCAGCGAATCTCGTCCGCGCGCGCAGCCTGCTTCAGCAGCGCGACGATCTCGCGTGCGACGGTGTCGGTGAGCGCATTGAGGCGCTCCGGGCGGTTGAGGGTGATGGTAAGTATGCTGTCGCTATGATCGACGAGGACGGTTTCGTATTCGCTCATGGAAGCTCCCAGGATGAGTTGGTGTAGGGAATATCGTGGGTGAAATCGTAGCACACTTGGCGCGCGACTCCAATCTCCAAGCGATAATCCGTACTCCTTGTGCTATACTCCGCCCATTCAACGGAGGACTACCATGGCCCTTCACATCGAGATCGAATACTGCGCGGCCTGACACTACACCGATCGGGCTACCAGTCTGGTAGCAGAACTGCTCAAAGAGCACGAATTTGACATCAGCGGTGTGCGCATCATTCCGTCGCGGGGCGGCGTGTTCGAAGTGACCGTGAACGACGAACTGATTTTCTCCAAGCGCCGACTGGAGCGCCACGCGGAACCGGGCGAGGTGCTGGCGCTGGTAAAGGAGCGACTCGGCGTTCCCCATGAGTGAAAAGAAAGGGCGCGTCTTTTCCGGCGCGCGTCCCACTGGCCGGCAGCACCTGGGCAACTACCTGGGCGCCATAAAGAACTACGTCGCGTTGCAGGAAGACTACGATTGCATCTACTGTGTCGTCGATCTGCATGCGATGACCACCCTGGACGAATTGAGCGAACTGAGGGCGAACACGGCCGACATGGTGCTCGACTGGCTGGCAGCCGGTATCCGGCCGGACGAATCGATCATATTTGTCCAGAGTCATGTGCCGCAGGTGACCGAACTGCACACCATCTTGAGCATGTACACGCCGCTTGGCAAACTCACGGATCTGCCGACATTCAAAGACAAAGTGCGCCTGCACCCGCACAATGTGAACTACGGGCTGGTGGGCTATCCCGTCTTGATGACGGCGGACATCACGCTCTACAAGGCTGATACCGTTCCGGTGGGCGTGGACCAGGAATCGCACCTGGAGTTTGCGCGGGAGATCGTGCGCACTTTCAATTACCGAACCGGCCGGCAGGTATTGGTCGAGCCGCAGATGAAGAATACCGAGTATCAGAAAGTGCTCGGCACCGACGGCAAGACGAAGATGGGCAAGAGCAATCGCAACCACATTGAGCTTGCGCTCACGCCCGCCGAGACTGAGCAGGTTGTTCGGAGCATGGTGACAGACCCGGCGCGCGTGCGCCGCGAGGACCCCGGCAACCCGGATATTTGCAACGTGTTCACGCTGCACAACACATTCTCCTCGCCGGAAGAAGTGGCCATGATCAATACGGAATGCCGCCGCGCCGGCATCGGCTGCGTGGACTGCAAGGCGATCTTTGCCCGCAACCTGAACAACCATCTCGCGCCGTTCCGTGCGCGCCGCGCCGAGCTCGCGCGTGATGAAGACCATGTGTGGGACGTGCTCCGCGATGGCGCAAGCCGCGCGTCGGCGATTGCCACGGAGACTCTGTCCGAAGTCAAAGACGCCGTTGGACTTCCGTAAGCGTTTGAGAACGGAGTTCGCACAGTACGCGAACTCCGCACGCTAGCCCCATACGAAACTCCTCCTCCCATGCGTCTCCTCATTCAGCGCGTCTCTGAAGCGAGCGTCACGGTCGCGGGCGAGCGTATCAGCGCCATCGGCAAAGGTCTGCTTATTTTTGTAGGCGTGGGTCGCTCAGACACGCCGGCCGAAGCCGACTGGCTTGCCCGGAAAGCGGCCGGATTGCGCATGTTTGAAGACGCCGACGGCGCCACTAATCTGTCGCTGGCGGATGTGGAAGGCGAGGCGTTGGTCGTGTCGCAGTTCACACTGTACGCCGACACGCGCAAGGGCCGCCGCCCTTCGTTCATCTATGCAGCCCTGCCCGAGACGGCGGAGCCGCTCGTGGCGTATTTCGCCGCACAGCTTGCGGGGTACGGGATTCCGGTCCAGCATGGCCAATTCGGCGCTATGATGGATGTGGCCCTCGTCAACGATGGGCCTTTTACCCTGTGGTTGGAGCGCGAACCACAGGCCAAATGATCGCCGAATTCGCATCCGTCCTTTCTGACAATTCGATACTCTGCATGCGGTACGTCTGAGAGATCTGTATGAAGATCACAGATGTAAAGACCTTCGTCGTCGGCACACCGCCGCCGCACTTGGGAGGGGCGTTTTGGGTGTTCGTCAAACTCACGACGGACAGCGACGTGCATGGCATTGGCGAGGCCTACGGCGTGCCGTACGACCCACACGTGACGGCGCAAATGATCGAGGACGCCTGCGCGCGGTTCGTAGTCGGCTCTGACCCGTTCAAGATCGAGCGTATGTGGCGGCTGATCTATTCGAGCGGCTACACGCAGCGCCCGGATGTCTCGATGGGCGGCGTGCTGAGCGCGATCGAGATGGCTTGCTGGGACATCGTCGGGAAAGAAACTGACAAGCCGGTTTATGAATTGCTCGGCGGGCAAGTGCATGAGCGGTTACGGTCGTACACGTATTTATATCCCGCCGATCCCACCGACGAGAGCGTTTACACCGACCCGGATGTTGCCGCCGAACGCGCTGGGCATTACGTGGCGCAGGGCTTCACAGCCGTGAAGTTTGACCCGGTCGGGCGCTATTCTGCGTTTGACCCACGCCAGCTTTCATTGGAGGCGCTCGACCTCGCCGAGACATTCGTGCGGAAGCTCCGCGCTGCGGTTGGCGGAACCTGCGATCTGCTGTTTGGTACGCACGGGCAGATGACGACCTCCAGCGCGATCCGGCTGGCGCGACGGCTGGAGCCATACGATCCACTCTGGTTCGAAGAGCCGGTCCCGCCGGACAATCCTGACGAAATGGCGCGCGTCGCCCATGCCACGCGCATCCCCGTGGCAACCGGCGAGCGTCTCACCACGAAATATGAATTCGCCCGGTTGCTGACCAAACAGGCGGCCTCCATCCTGCAAATGAACCTTGGGCGCGTCGGCGGTATCCTGGAAGCTAAGAAGATCGCCGGCATGGCAGAAGCGCATTATGCCCAGATCGCGCCGCATATGTATAACGGGCCGGTGATCGGCGCCGCCGATATTCAGATCGCAGCCTGCAGCCCGAATTTCCTGATCCAGGAGGGCATCGAAACGTGGGGTGGTTTCCACGCCGAGATTCTGAAAGAGCCGATTCAGTGGGAAGACGGCTACATCATCCCGTCGGCAAAGCCCGGGCTGGGCGTCGAACTGGATGAAGCCGTGGCGGCGCAGCATCCTTACACCGGATCAGGACTGCATCTGCATCCGGCGGAAGAACCGCTATGACACGGAGAGCATGCCACTTTTGGGGCAAGTTGGAAAAGGAAGCGGACACCCTTTCGGATACTTCGCAGACGTGTCGTGACGTCGCATCCCATTCCAGCTTGCGGTCAGAAAGCTGACCCCAAACTGAAATCCACCCGTGGCGCGTCGCAAATTTGATTGCGTGATCGCGGACAGAGCGTCACACAAGTCCGGTCGCTGCCAGCAGTTCGGCGTTCTGGATCGAGCCGCCAGCCGCGCCCTTAATGGTGTTGTGTGATGAGACCACGTACTTCACGTGGAAGACCTCATCGGCGCGCACGCGGCCCACGACCGTTGTCATGCCGTCGCCGGTGTCACGATCGCGGCGTGGTTGCGGGCGATCCGGCTCGCGCCGCACTTCGATCACCTGCGCGGGCGAGCCAGGCAAACCACGCACAGCCTCCGGCGCGCGAAACTCCTCCAGCACCGCGATCACTTCCTCCGGCGTCGCCGCGCGTCCAAGTTCAATCGACACACAGACAAGGTGCCCATCCGTTACCGGAACACGGTTGGTGTGCGCCGAGATTGCGATGGGTGCCGGCATGATCTGATCGCCATTCAATCTCCCGAGCATCTTGCGCGGCTCGGCGATTAATTTGGCTTCCTCCCCCGCGATGTATGGCACGACGTTGTCGATCATGTCGAGCGCGGGCACGCCCGGATAGCCGGCTCCCGACACAGCCTGCATGGAAACTGCAATCACCCGCTGAAGGCCGAATGCGTCCAGCAGCGGTTTGAGCGAGATCGTAAAGCCGGTGGAGGTGCAGTTGCAGTTTGTGACGATGCAGCCGCTCCAGCCATGTTGTTCGCGCTGTGCGCGTACGAGTTGGGCGTGGTCCGCGTTCACTTCCGGAATGAGGAGCGGCACATCGTTCCACATGCGGTGCGCGGATGCATTTGAGAATACGTGCTGGCCGGCGCGCGCGAATTCGGGCTCGACTTCACGGGCAATGCGGGCGTGCAGCGCGCTGAACACGATTTCCGCGTCCAGTCCGGCGCGTGTTTCTACCACCGGCATTGCGCGCGCCCAATCCGGCATGGCGGTCGGCAAAACCCAGCGGCAGCCGTCGCCGTACGCGCCGCCAACCGTGCGTTCCGAGCCGGTGAGTGCGGTCACTTCAAACCAGGGATGTCCGTCCAGCAGTTGGACGAAGCGCTGTCCGACTGCGCCCGTCGCGCCAAGGATTGCAACTTTGCGTTTCGTCATTGTTTGGCTCCTGTCACTGCCAGGTCAAGGAGGCATGAACGACACTGATGCCCATGGGTCGAACTCTTCTACCGGGGATTGCACGAAAGGTTAAAGAAAACACGAGGCACCAAAGAGGAATTCCGTATTATCCGCGGGCGAAGCTATCCGTGATTTCCATGGCTTCTGTTGCTTCATCTTCCACAATCAACGAGTGTATGGCGCGCACGCTGTCGTCGGCGTCGGCGGCCGTCGTAATCAGGCTGATGCTGCAATCGGAGGAGCCCTGCGCGATGGCGATCACGTTCAGCCGCTGTGCGCCCAGCGCGCTGAAAACGCGCCCCGCAATGCCGGGCGTGTGCTGCATGCCCGCCCCGACGACCGTCACAATGACGACATCGTCCAGAGACCACACCCGGTCCACATCGCCGCGTGCTACCTCGCTGCCGAACTCCTTCTCCAACGCCTTGACGACGATGGGAGCATGATCCGCCTGCACCGTGAAACAGATGCTCTGCTCGGAGGAGGCCTGCGAGATCAGCGTAACGCTCGTGCGCGTTCTGGCGACGGCGCCGAACGTGCGGGCTGCGATGCCCTGCACCCCGATCATGCCGAGACCTTCGACTGTGATCAAGCTTTGATCTTTGATGGCCGTCACTGCGCGAATGGCGCCCTTGTCGTTGGGTCCGTTCTGGTCCGGTACGACGCGCGTGGAGGGGCCCTCCGCCTCGAACGTGTTCTTGATTCGCAATGTGATGCCCCGTTCGAGCACCGGACGAATCGTCTTCGGATGCAATACTTTCGCGCCGTAGTAGGCTAGTTCGGCGATCTCGCGGTAGGTGACAGAATTTAACGTGCGTGCGCGCCCGTCCACGCGCGGATCGGTCGTCATCACGCCATTGACGTCCGTCCAAATCCAGAGTTCGTCGGCGTCGAGCGCGGTCGCGAGAATGGCGGCGCTGTAATCGCTGCCGCCGCGTCCGAGCGTGGTGATAGCGCCATCGGGTGTGGCCCCCATGAATCCGGTCACCACTGGAACGGTTCCGTCTTGCAATAGGGGTAGCAAGCGCGCGCGCGTCAGATCGCGAGTGGCGTCCATGTCCGGGTTGGCCGCCTGAAAGTGGTCGTCGGTGCAAATCAGGTCGCTGGCGCGCACCGCCGCAGCCGCGCAACCTTGTTCGCGCAGCGACGCTGCGACGATGTGCATGTTGATGCGTTCGCCCAGGGATGAGATGGTATCCAGCGCGCGCGGAGAGGCCTCGCCGAGCACCTTGACGGCGTGGCACAGGGTCGCGAATTCATTGATATGCGTCGCCACACGTGCGCGCACCGCCCGCCGTTCTGCATCTGACTCGAGCAACGCATCAATCGTGTCGTCATGGCGCGTGCTGAGTTCGTTTGCCAGCGCCCGGTAGCGGTGGTCGTCGCCGGTCGCAGCGGTGTTTGCGCCTTCCAGCAGCGCGTTGGTGACGCCGTTCATTGCAGACACGACGACGACCACCTGCGGCCATTCCGCGCGCGCAGCCCGAACCAGCCCGGTGACCGTCCGGATAGCCGCCACACTCCCGACGGACGTGCCGCCGAATTTTGCTACCAGTGTACGGGTCATGTTCCCTCCCGGTTAAACAAAAAACGCGGAGCCGCCGGCTCCGCGTCGCGATGGTTTGCCCATCGGCGTTCAGGTACGCAAAGGCAGCGGCCAGACGGCTTGCGCAGTCATCATAGTCGTGCCCAGAGAAAATATCGTATGCGAGTTCATCAGGTATGTGGCGGCATAATAGCACGCCCGGAGTCCTGAGTCAACGGCTTTATAGAATCGTGCGGTGCACAAATATCGCCTCCGATGCATCAGGGGGTGGATGTGGCAGCCGCGGCGGGCGCCGCTGTGGCGGACTGGGGCGTGCCTTCGACGGCGGGATTTTGTACGACGTCGGCCGTCCCTTCCGGTGCAGGTTGGCCCACCGGTGCGCCGGCCGTGGCGCAAATGGCGCGGTTTTCTTCCACAATCCCCTGCACAATCTCATTATCCGAGGCAAACGCCGACACCTGATTCATCACCGGCACAGCTTCATCGCACTTCAGGTAGGCGGCCTTGACGGAAGCGTAGGTGTAGAAATATTCCAATGTACTCTGGCTCAACGACAGCGGCTCGACAGTGGTGCCGCGCTCCGGATGCACGCACCCTTTGACGGCGCATTCGAGTTCGATTTCGGCGCCCTCATAATTGAGTGCTTTGAAATAGACTAGCCCCAATCGGCCATAGATGTCCGGGTCATCCGGGGCGAGTTCCAACGCGCTCTCCAGATACTGCGCCGAGCGGCCGTATTCGCCGACCTGGAAGTACGTGCGGCTGATGGACAGGTAGGGTAGCACTTCGTCGGGGTTCAATGCGCTGGCGCGCGCAAAATACTCCAGCGCTGTTTCGTAATCTTGCAACACACGGTAGTTCAACCCCAAACGCATGTACAAGAAGCCCAGGTTGGGATTAATGGTGGCGGCGGCCTGATAAGCAGCGATGGCTTCTTCGTACGAGCCGACGTTTTCAAGGTAATACCCGTTCGCGCGCTGCACGTCCATGCTGTTCGGATTCAGGCTAAGAGCGAGCTGCGCTTCGTCGCCGGCCTGCGCCCAGCGCTGCGTATCCGTCAGAATTTCGGCGTAATAGGCATGCGCCAGCGCGTTGTTGGCGTC
>JBHHUI010000025.1:0-11351 GCA_046753805.1 Anaerolineales bacterium | reverse complement strand
TGACTGGCCGATCCTGAACGCGCTGATCAACGCCGTTGGCGGCGCAACGTGGGTGTCGTTCCATCACGGCGGTGGGGTCGGCATCGGATACAGTCAGCACGCCGGGCAAGTGATCGTGGCGGACGGGACGGAGGCCGCAGCGGTCCGACTCGAACGTGTGCTGACGACCGACCCCGGGCTGGGCATTGTCCGCCATGCCGACGCCGGCTACCCGGAGGCGATTGACGCCGCCCGCCGCCACGGCATCCGGATGCCGATGTTGCGCGCGTGATCCGGTCACATTGCATCGATCTATGACAGCATTCGAAGACTACCGCAACCACGTCGGCTCGAATCCTGATAAACAGTTCAAAGCCACGCTGTTTCGCAGCGACGCTTTGCTGCTGGGGCTGAACTGCCTCGAACCCGGGCAAAAACAAGCGCTGCACGCACACGCCGACCAGGACAAGTTCTACTTCGTCGTCGAAGGTGAAGGGCAGTTCATGGTCGGGAGCGAGTCACGTGTCGCCGGACCCGGCATGACAGTGTGGGCGGCCGCCGGAATCGAGCACGGCGTCCGCAATACGGGCGCAGAGCGATTGGTGCTGCTCGTAGGCATCGCACCGGCGCCGAATTAGTATTGTCAACCGTTTGGCATGCAAATTGACCTGCTGATCCATTCCGCCGCACAGGTGCTCACCCTCACCGGCGGCCCGCAGCGTGGCGAGGCGCTCGGTGCGCTCGGCATTGTCGAAGACGGCGCTGTAGCAATCCATGCGGGCGACATCGTGGCCGCCGGCCCGACCGGCGCTCTGCGCGCCCAATTCGAACCAGAGACCGAGATAGATGCAGCCGGGCGTGTGGTCATGCCCGGCTTTGTAGACGCCCACACGCATCTGATCTGGGCCGGCGACCGCGCAGCCGAATTCGAAATGCGAATCGCAGGCGCCTCGTACATGGAGATCATGCAGGCCGGAGGCGGCATCGTCTCGACCGTGCGGCAGACGCGGGCGGCGGGCGTGGATGATCTCGTCGCGCAGTCGCTCCCGAGGCTGCGGCGCGCGCTCCACAATGGCACGACGACGATGGAAGCCAAGACTGGCTACGGGCTGGAGACGCAGTCCGAGCTGCGCGCGCTGGAAGCGATCCTTGCACTGGACGCTGCACAGCTGGTGGACCTGGTCCCCACCCATCTGGGCGCGCACGCCATCCCGCCCGAGTTCGCGGACGACCCGGAGGCATACACGGAGCTGGTGTGCGCCGAAATGCTCCCGGCGACGGCCGCGTGGTGGCGCGACCACGGGGGCGACCGACCACTTCCATTTGTAGATGTGTTCTGCGAGGAAGGCGCGTTCTCACTGGCCCAGAGCCGCCGCATCCTCGAAACGGCGCACGGTCTCGGCTTCCCGCTCAAGATTCACGCCGACGAGTTCAACGGCCTCGGCGGCACAGCCATGGCGGTGGAACTGGGTGCGACGAGCGCCGACCATCTCGTACGCACGCCTGCAGCCGACATCAAATTGCTGGGCGCGTCCGACACGGTCGCCGTCGGCTTGCCGTGCACGCCTTTCGGCCTGGCCGAGCGCGAATACACACCCGCACAGGATATACTCGCCGCCGGCGGCTTGCTGGCGCTGGCCACGGACATGAACCCGGGCGGCGCCTGGTGCGACAGCATGCAATTCGTGATCGCCATCGCCTGCCGCTACATGCGGCTGACGCCCGCCCAGGCCATCGCGGCGGCTACCGTCAACAGCGCCGCCGCCATTGGCCGCGCCAACCGCGTCGGCAGCCTCGAACCCGGCAAGCAGGCCGACCTGATCGTGCTGGACATTCCCGAGTACCGCCATCTGGGATACCGTTACGGTTCGAGCCTGGTCGACATCGTCGTCAAGAACGGCCGGGTCACATTCGACACTGCAGCAAGCGCCTCATGAACAGCACTTACAAACACACACAAGTCGGTTACTTCATCCTGCTGACGATTGGCGTGGTACTCGCGGCGGTCGCCCTCTCGTGGGCGAGCGCGCGCGGACCGCGCGAGTCGCTCATCATCGTCGCCATTGTCCTTGCCGCCGGGATATTATTTGCCACGCTGACCATCGAGATCGACCACGACTCGCTGCGCTGGCGCTTTGGACCGGGTCTTATCCGCAAACACGTGCGGCTCTCGGACATTGAAAGCGTGGAGCCAGTCCGGAATCGCTTCTGGTATGGGTACGGAATTCGCCTCACGCCGCAGGGCTGGCTGTACAACGTATCCGGGCTGGATGCCGTAGAAGTCCGGCTGCGCTCCGGAAAGACCTTTCGCCTCGGGACGGACGAGCCAGACCGGCTTGGCGCGGCCATCACCTCCCGACTCCTTTCGTGATCGCATGGCAGCACTTTCACACAAATCATTAACGAACTTTCAACCCGCGGCCCGCGTTGCAGACTTTGGCGCGACCGTATTCGCAGAGATCGCGAACCTCGCCGCCCGGTATGACACTGTCGATCTTTCTACGGGGTACCCAGACACCGACGGACCGCCGGAGGCGATGGCGGCCGTCATCGACGCGCTGCGTGCAGGGCGCAACCAGTACACCCCCACCGAGGGCGAGCCAGAATTGCGCGCGGCCATCGCCCACCATGCACGGCGATTCTACGGTCAAGAGCTTGATCCAGGCGCTGAGATCGTCGTAACGAGCGGCGCAGCCGAGGCCCTGTATTCGGTGTTCGCCGCCCTGCTCGAGCCGGGCGATGAAGTCGTCATCGTCGAACCCTATTACGACGTGTATGTGCCCGATGTACTGATGAACGGCGGCTCGCCGCGTTTTGTCTCACTGCATCCACCCGAATGGCAGCCTGACCTGGACGAACTCGCGGCAGCCTTCGGGAACAAAACACGCGCCATTCTGATTAACACGCCGCACAACCCCACCGGCAGGGTATTGTCGCGCGCCGAGTTGGAAGCCGTCGCGGCGCTGTGCCGGCGGTGGAATGCGATTGCCGTGGTGGACGAGGTATACGAGCATCTCGTATATGACGGCGCCGAGCACGTGCGGCTGGCCACGTTGCCGGGCATGTTCGAGCGCACCATCACCATCAGCAGCGTCAGCAAGTCATTCAGCTTCACCGGTTGGCGCGTCGGCTGGGTCATCGCCCCGCCTGAGCTGGCGCGCGCCGTCCGGCTGGCGCATCAGTATGTAGCCGATTGCGCGGCAACGCCCATGCAGTACGGCGCGGCAGCCGCGCTGCAGCTGCCAGACGCCTACTTCGAGGAGCACGTGCGCAGTTATGCAGTCCGGCGCCAGACGCTGATGGATGCCCTGCATCCCACGGGTCTAGCCGTGTCACAGCCGCAAGGCAGCTACTTCATCCTCGCCGGGATCGAGCCGCTTGGCTATGCGGATGACTTTGAATTCTGCCGCCACCTGATCCGCGCGGTGGGCCTCGCAGCCATTCCGCCGTCGGCCTTCTTCAGCCGAGCGCACCGGCACATCGGGCAGAAGTTCGTCCGCTTTGCATTCTGCAAAACGCCAGAGTTGCTGGCGCAGGCCGCCGCCCGGCTGGAAGCGTTGCGGCCAATCGCACTGGGGGCCTAACTTGTCTGAGCAGCAAGTCATCTACTCCATGGTGCGCGTCGGGCGCGTATTCCCGCCGCAACAGCAAGTGCTGCGCGACATCTCGCTCGGGTTCTACTATGGCGCGAAGATCGGCGTGCTCGGCCTGAACGGCTCCGGAAAGAGCACACTGCTCCACATCATGGCCGGCCGCGATGACGGCTACTCCGGCGAAACGGTGCTTTCCAAAAGCTACACCGTAGACATGCTCGAGCAAGAGCCGGTGCTTGCCGCCGATAAAACGGTGATGCAAGTCGTCGAAGAATCGGTGCAGCCGCTCGTGGACATGCTGGCGAGGTTCGACCAAGTCAATGCAGCCTTCGCCGAACCGGAGGCCGATTTTGAGGCGTTGATTGCCGAGCAAGCGCGTTTGCAGGAAGCGCTGGACCACCATGACGCCTGGACGCTGGACTCACGCCTGGAAATGGCGATGAATGCGCTGCGCTGTCCCCCACCCGAAACGCCCATCTCCATCCTTTCGGGCGGCGAGCGCCGGCGCCTGGTGGCCCTGGCGCAGCAGAACGCCCCTCTGCCGCTTGCTGCTCAAGCAGCCTGACATCCTGCTGCTCGACGAACCGACCAATCATCTGGACGCGGAGTCGGTGGCGTGGCTGGAGCGCCATTTACGAGAATACGCCGGCACGGTCATCGCCGTTACCCACGACCGCTACTTCCTCGACAATGTGGCCGGCTGGATACTGGAACTGGACCGCGGGCACGGTATCCCGTGGCGGGGTAATTACTCGTCCTGGTTGGAACAAAAGCGGGAACGGCTGGCGCGCGAGGAGAAGGCCGAAAGCAAGCGCCAGCGCACGCTGCAGCGCGAACTGGAGTGGATTCGCATGGCGCCGCGCGCGCGCCAGTCCAAGGGCAAAGCGCGCATCACTGCCTATGAAAAGCTCCACAGCCAGGAATTCGAAAAGCGACGCGCAGACCTGGAAATCTACATACCACCGGGGCCGCGGCTGGGCGATATCGTCGTGGAGTTCGCGGGCGTTTCCAAAGTATACGAGGACCGCGTGCTCTTTGAGGACCTGACCTTCTCAATCCCACCCGGCAGTATTGTGGGCATTGTCGGGCCGAACGGCGCGGGCAAGACCACGCTGCTCCGTCTGATCACCGGCGCGGAGCAGCCCGACACGGGTTCGATCAACATCGGCCAGACGGTGCATTGGGCGCACGTGGACCAGAGCCGCGCGACGCTCGATGCAAACAAGACGGTGTGGGAAGAAATCTCCGGCGGGGTCGACACGCTCATTTTGGGGCAGCGCCAGATCAATTCGCGCGCCTACGTCGCCAGCTTCAACTTCCTCGGCGCCGATCAGCAAAAGCGCGTGGGCGATCTGTCCGGCGGCGAGCGCAATCGCGTGCATCTCGCCAAGATGCTCACACAGGGCGCGAACCTGATCCTGCTCGACGAGCCGACGAACGACCTCGACGTAAATACGCTGCGCTCGCTTGAAGACGCATTGGAGGCCTTCGCGGGTTGCGCCGTCGTCGTGAGCCACGATCGCTGGTTCCTCAATCGCGTGGCGACGCACATGCTGGCGTTTGAGGGTGATAGTGTGGTGCGCTGGTTCGACGGCGCATATGCCGAGTATGAAGCGGACCGGCGCAAGCGGCTGGGTGTTGCCGCCGACACGCCGCAGCGCATCAAATATCGCCGCCTGACGCGATGAACCGGCGCCAGTGGTGGCCTACTTGGAAGCGAATATCAAGGAAGGCATATATGGCGGATGAAAAGATCCTCACCTTGCACCCACAGGGCAAGCAGGGTGTCAATATCAGCAAAGCGAAATACGACATCATGCGCGCCGCCATTGTGAGCGCGCTCGCAGCCGGCGGCGAATACACGTTCGGCGCACTGCGCGCCGCCGTGTCGGAGCGGCTGGCAGGCACGTTCGACGGCTCCATCAGTTGGTACTTCACTACAGTCAAGCTCGACCTCGAGGCGCGCGGTGTGCTAGAACGCGCGCCGCGCAGCTCCCCGCAGCGCATCCGGCTGGTCGCAGAACGGTAGCGTACGATTGGCCGCCTACCGCACGACCGGTGAGGGGGTCGGCGAAATAGTGTTCCTCGAAGGGCACGTATCGGTGCGGGCCGCCCTCGAATCCCGCAGCCGGCCAATCCATCGTGTGCTGATCGCCCGCAACAACACCAGCAAACCGGCCGGGCGCGTTGTGCGCCTGGCCGCCGCCGCCGGGATCGCCGTCGAAAAAGTCGCGCCCGAGGAAATCGCTGCGCTCGCCGCCGGCAAGAGCCACGGCGGACTGCTCGCCGAAACCGGGCCGCGCGTCGTCGTCGAACTGGCCGCGCTGGCCGCCGGGCCAAACCCCTTTGTTGTCATGCTCGACGGCGTGGAAGACCCGTTCAACTTCGGGCAGGCTGTTCGCGCCCTCTATGCAGCCGGCGCAACGGGCCTGGTGGTGCGGCCGCGCAACTGGTTCACCGCCGCCGCCACGGTGGCGCGCGCGTCGGCCGGGGCTTCCGAACGCATCCCCACCGCCGTCGCCGCTGCGCCGGAGGAGGCCGCGCGCGTGTTCCACGACCATGCACTGGCGATTGCATGTACGGCTCACCGGGGCGCGCAGCCGATGCACGCCTGTGATTTCACACAGCCGCTCTTCCTCCTCATCGGCGGCGAGCGGCGGGGTGTCACGCGTTCATTCCGCGAGCAGGCCGATCTGCGCGTGGCAATTCCCTACGGGCGCGAATTCCGACAGTCGCTGGGTACGGCGGCGGCCGCCGCCGTCATCGGATTCGAAGTCGCGCGCCAGCGCAGCGAGCTTACATAATAGCTGGTCGGCGTACCATCCCAAGACGAGCATCTGCGGGCGTTTGATTGTCAAAGACCTCCGCCGTCCCTTGCGGCTCTTCGCCCTACCCTCTCCCCAACTCCGCCAGAAAATCCTCTACAATCCGCTCCTGGTCATACGTACACTGCCAGCCCCACTCCTCGCGCGCGCCGCGTTCGTCCATCGGTCGTAAGAACTTGTCGATGACGGCTTGGAGATCGGGGTTGGGCGAGAAGGCGATCTGCGCCCCCGGAATCCGCGCGCGGACAAGGTCGGCCAGCTCCCCTGCGCTGGCAACCGGCGTGACGCCCGCCAGCAGATAGTTGATTGTTTTGATCTGCTCGCGTGGCGCAGCGGACAGCTTTTGCAGCGCGAGCGCGGCATCCTTGTAGTAGATGACCGGGATACGCGTGCGCGGCTCAACCCAGATCGTGAATGGCCGACCTAGCGCTGATTCCTCAATCGCCCACGAGGTGTAGTGGTCCACCCCCATTGTGCGCACGCCCGGCCCGACGATGGACTGAAAACGCACGCCGCGAAAGTCCAGCCCGTACTTGCGGCGGAAGAACAGCCCCGTGTGCTCGCCAAACACCTTTGTCACGCCGTAGAACAATTCCGGGCGCTGCAACGTAACATCGTCGATCACCGTGGTCTGAATATCGCGCCCGTATGTAGCAACGCTGCTCGCGAAGACCACCTGCGGCACGTCGAACAGGCGCGCCGCTTCGAGGACATGGAACGTGCCGAGTATATTGGCGTGCAGTGCAGACGGAGGGTCGTCGTCCGACGGCGTGGACAGCAGCGCGCCGAGATGGAAGATTGCCTCCGGACGGGATTGTTTGACTGCCGCCAGCACATGGCTGAAGTTGCCGAGGTCGCCGCGAATGTACTCGATACGGTCGAGTACGCCCGCCAGCCGCCCGCCCGGCGCGGCGATATCGAATACGGCCGGACGCGCGACGCCCTGCGCCACCAATTGCCGAGTGAGGGCAGCGCCGATAAACCCTGCTCCGCCGGTGATGAGGACTTTGTTCATTCGGCTATGATATTGGATTAACCACAAAGATACCAAGGCGCGAAGGCCGACGAGGCGCATTTCACGATGTTGGTCAATTTTCAGGCGACTGGCACTTTGGTAAACATAAGTCGCTGCCGCCAGCGTAAAACCGGACAGATTCTTTGCTGCTCAAGCGCCGTCACCTTTCGACCAAAAACGTGAAATTCACCTAAGCCGACGGACGCGCGAAATGTGTCTCCCCAGACCTCGGAGGTCTTTGCCACATTCCCTTGGTGTCTTCGCGCCTTCATGGTAGATTCCTCACCAAGCCACCCCACAAGGACAAGCCATGCAATACGTCAACCTCGGAAAGACCGGTCTCAAAGTCTCCCGCATATGCCTCGGCATGATGACCTACGGCGACCCGAACTGGCGCGAGTGGGTGCTGCCGGCCGCCAACGCCCGGCCCTTCGTGCAGCGCGCCCTGGAAGCCGGCATCAACTTCTTCGACACGGCGGATATGTATTCGCGCGGCGTGAGCGAGGAAATCACCGGCCAGCTGCTAAACGAACTGGCGCGCCGGGACGAAGTCGTCATCGCCACGAAGGTGTTTTTCCCGATGGGGGACGGGCCTAACGACCGCGGCCTCTCGCGCAAGCACATCATGGACTCGATCGACGCCTCCCTGCGCCGCCTCGACACCGACTACGTAGACCTGTACCAGATTCATCGCTTCGACTACCACACACCGCTCGAAGAGACGCTCGCAGCGCTCCACGACGTGGTGCAAGCCGGCAAAGCGCGCTACATTGGAGCGTCGAGCATGTATGCGTGGCAGTTTGCCAAGGCGTTGTACCTGTCTGACCTGCACGGTTGGACTCGGTTTGCGTCGATGCAGAACCATTACAACCTGGTGTACCGCGAAGAAGAGCGCGAAATGCTGCCGCTGTGCCGCGACCAGGGCATCGGCGTGATCCCGTGGAGTCCGCTCGCGCGGGGCTTCCTGACCGGCAACCGCACGCGCGCGGAACACGCGCCGACTGTCCGCGCCCGCACGGACGATTTCGCGCACGATCTGTATTACGAGGAATCCGACTTTGAAATCGTGGACCGGGTCGTAGAACTCGCTGCCGAGCGGGAAGTAGCGCCGGCCCAGGTCGCGCTGGCCTGGCTGCTGCATCAACCGGGCGTGACAGCGCCAATCATCGGCGCAAGCAAGATGACCCACCTGGTAGAGGCGATTGCCGCGACCGAAATCGAGTTGAGCGAATCGGAACTGGAGCGCCTGGCAGAGCCGTATCAACCCCATCCGGTGCGCGAACACAGCTAGCCCAATGCGACTTGGAATTGCCATCGGGATTGTTGGCCTGCTTGGATTGACGGCCTGCTCGCCGCCTACCCGGGAGACGGCCGGCCCAATCGTCACAACCGCCCCCGCCTCAACCTCACCGCCGGCGGCCACTCTAATCGAAGCGGCGACGCAGACAGTCGGCGCAACAGCAGCGGAAATCATCGTCACGCCAGAGACGCCCCGTTTCCCGGTCTGGGTGCAAGAGGGCGTCGTGCTTGCGCCGGAAGACTTCGGCGTTGCGGCCGGCAAACCCGTGGCCGACGCCACGGCGGCGCAGCTTTCGGACGGCGCTGTACGTCTGTATGTCTTTGCGCAAGACCAGGGCATTCGCAGCGCCCTCACGCGGGACGGGCGTACCTTCACCGTCGAAGAAGGCGCGCGCATTTCCGATCAGGGCTTCGGCATGCCGCGTGTCGCCGCGCTGGAAGGCAGCTGGCTGCTGCTCGGGATTTCCATGGGCGGCATTGGCAGCGCGCACAGCCGGGACGGGCTTGACTTCCAACTGGACGACAGCTTGCTCGTGACGGGCAGCGCACATGACGTGTCCGCGCTCAGCGGTCCGAGCATCGTCGCAGCCCCGCAGGGCGGCTGGCGCATGTATTACAGCGACCTCCCGTTGGCCGGCGCGCCGCCTTCCGGGCACACGGTATTCAGCGCCTACTCCGATGATCTCGTCAACTGGACGCCCGACCCGGACTTTCGCTTCGGCGCAGCCGACAGCGCCGACACAGCCCACTCGGCCGAGCATCCCTTCGTGCTACGCGACGATGAAGGCCTATACTGGATGTTTTTCTTCCGGCAATTGCAGATCTGGACCGCCATCTCGGTCGACGGAATCACGTGGACTAACGAACAGCCCACCGCGCTGCGCGGCAATGATCCGGACGTGATCGTGCGGCCAAATGGCGAGTGGTGGATGTACTATGGCGACTTCGATCCGCAGATCGGCGGGTACATCCAATTCGCCCGCCGCGTGTGGTCCACATGGCAGGCGCGCGCCGAAAGCGCGGGCGGCGGGCCGGGATACTTCTCATTCCGGATCGTAGTAGAGGGCGCTTCGGAGAAACCCATCGCCGTTACGCTGGAGAGTGGAACCGTCTCGTCCAATACGCCCCTCCCCGAATCGACGAACCGGCTGCCGCTGGAATTCACCATCGACGTGCCCATGGACGCGTTGGCTGCGCCCGGCGGCGGCTCACCGGCGCTGAACGTGTCCGACGGCGTCATCAATCAGCGCGTCAACCTTTCTCCGCCGCCGCCAGAATAGATAGCCTCGCGCTATCGGACGGCTCCTCGCGGAGGCTCGACGCCAGGAATTTATTGCATCTATTTGCCTGTTTCTGATAGATGTGAACTCTGTGGGCAAACCGGCCTGTCAGTTTATACTGTAAGGGTCGAACGCGCCGCCTAACCGGAACGGGCCAAAGACTCAACCGCCGAGCATCAAGGTCTGCGGTTCCCGTTTGCGTGCGCAAAAAGGAGTCTACATCTTGACCCGTACGAACCTGTTCTTCTGCGGCAGTACGCTTGTATTCGCCGGACTGGCATGTAATCTGGGCCAGAGCAGCCAGACCCCAACCGTGGCTCCAGCGCAGATTACACAACCACCCACAAGCACTCCATTGCCGCCGACTCCCCCGCCAACCGCAACCACCGCTCCCGAAAGCCCGCCGGCGACGGCTACCCTGGCCGCAACTGAGCCTGTGGCGTGCACCGCCGGGAACAAGGGCGAATCGCCGCTGTACTCCCACATGGTGATGCGCACGACCTCAGCCGATGGCATCATCTTCGACCCCGCTGCGGAGCTTGTACTCGAACACGCTTCGGTGCCGGACGGGGTCATCGGTCCTGACGGCGCGCAATGGGTCTATTTTGTCAACGGTGAGCCGGGCCAGCACGGCCCGTTCGCGGCCCGCGAGGCCTCGCCGGGCGTGTGGGAAGTCATTGATTGTGTAAAACTCGACGGCGAGTTCGTCGGCGATGCCGTCGATCCAGACATTGTGCGTCTGTCCGATGGCCGCTTCCGCCTGTTCTACTTTCTGGGCCACTTTGTCTCGCCGCCGCCGCCCGGCGCGATGTTGCACCCGATGTATAGCGCCATCTCGGACGATGGGATCAACTTCACCGTCGAGCAGATCGTGCTCGAAGTCGAACAAGCCACGGACCCCACCGCCGTCGAGTTGCCCGATGGCTCGTGGCTGCTCGCCGTAGCACAGGCGCAAGACGGACGGACGTTGCTCGCCGCCAGCGACGATGGCTACAACTTCGAATTGACGGGCGACGTGTTCGAAGGCGGCGGCATTCCAGAACTCGGGCTGCTCGCGGATGGCCGCGTGGTTCTGTACACCAGCGGGGTATTCGTTTCGGCGGACGGGGGCGCGACATGGGATCAGGTCCCGGGCGCGCGCGTCCCGGGCAACGGCGCGGACCCCTCCATTGTCGCGCTCGCAGACGGCACATACATGTTTTACTTCAAGACATTCGAAGGGGGGCAGCCCGGCCCGCAACCTGTCGGGACGCCGGTGCGGCAGCCGGGCCAGCCCCTGTTGCCTCCGCTCACGCCGACCGTGGATGGGTAGACGCCGCCGTCGGCTCATGCTGCTCGGCGTGGCCGCGCCGGCGGTGGC
>JBHHUI010000024.1:0-11540 GCA_046753805.1 Anaerolineales bacterium | reverse complement strand
AGATGCGCAATGTCCCGGAGCGCATTTTCCACATAGCGGATCATTTCTTCCACCGAGGTGGCGCGCTGCACCAGGTGGGGTGAAACGCCCCAGTGCAGCGCCATGCGCGGATAGGTTTCAGGAATCGGCGTAAACGCGAGTATCGGGACGTGTGGGCGCTCTTTCGACACCAATCGTGCTGTGGAGCCGGTGCGCGTAAAGATGGCGATCGCCGCAACGCTTAAGTTGTTGGCCAATTCGCGCGCCGCCCGCGCAAGCGCCACGGCGTTGACCGACGTCGGATCGTCAATCTCCTTAAAGCGGCCCCATTCATGCTCGTGACGTTCGGCTTCGACGGCGATTTCGGACATGACCCGCACTGCTTCGACCGGGTACTTGCCGGCCGCCGTCTCGGCCGAGAGCATGACGGCGTCGGTTCCATCGAAGATCGCGTTCGCGACATCTGAGGATTCAGCGCGGGTTGGGCGAGCGTTGCTGACCATGCTCTCCAGCATTTGCGTTGCGGTTATGACGATCTTGCCGCACTCATTGGCGCGCTCGATGATGTACTTCTGCGCTGAGGGCACTTTTTGCGGGCTCATTTCCACGCCCAGGTCGCCGCGCGCCACCATTACGCCGTCGGACTCGTCGAGGATCGCATCCAGGTTGTCGATGGCGACGGGCTTCTCCAGTTTGGCAATCACCGGCACGGTCGTACCGTCAGCGCTGGCCGTCCGCAGCACCCGGCGTACATATTGAAGGTCGGACGCCTTCTGCACGAACGACACCGCAACGTAGTCAACGTCCTGCTCCAGTCCAAACGCAATATCCGCACGGTCTTTATCGGTCAGCACCGGAATATCGACGACCACGCCCGGCAGGTTGATGCCCTTATTGGACGCCAGCCGGCCGCCGCGATGTACTGTCGTGACCACCTCGTCGGCCGAGACCGATGCCACTTGCAACTCCAGTTTGCCGTCGTCGAGCAGTACAAAATCGCCGACGCCGACCGTTCGCGGTAAGTCGCCGTATGAGGTGGAGACGACATCTTGCGTGCCGACGACCGTTTGCGTGGTGAGCGTAAAGCGTTGCCCGGTCTCCAGCAGTACTGATCCGCCGTTGCCAAACCGCCCGATGCGGATGCGTGGGCCTTGTAAATCCTGCAAAATCGCGATCGGGATGCCGAGGCGCTGTGCAACGCTCCGAATGCGCCGGATGTGCTCTGCGTGCGACTCGTGTGTTCCGTGCGAGAAATTCAGGCGCGCGACATTCATCCCCGCCAGCATCATTTGTGCAAGTGTTTCCTCAGAACTGGACGCCGGGCCGACGGTGCAAATGATTTTGGTCTTGCGCAGCGCGAATTCCAGCGGGTTGCTTACGGCCATGAGCGGGATTATAGCATCGGGGTATTTGTACCAACGTGGGCCAAATGACACGAAACCAGGGCGCTCCAATGTGGTCGGGTTGCCCGTATGGATGTGACAGTGTGCTCGGGAATACGCATCCAGTCTCAGGAACCTTTCACGGTTCCGCAACGTCATTCGTAGTAGAATCGAACAGGTACTAATGCGTATCCACTCGGCCATTTCACCACTCTTCCCGCATTCAGCATTATTCAATCTTCAAGGCGCGCGCCTGCAGGCTTCCCGGCGCGCGGGCGCGTCCCGATGAAAGCGCTGCGCGCCGGCTTGCTGGTCGCAGTTCTGACGGTGTTGCTGGCGCCCGCCGGCGCGCCGCTGCAGGCACAGACCCCGACGAGCGGCCTGGCGCTGACAATCCGCGCCGGTTATGACGGCTTCGTGAAGGAGATGATGTGGGCGCCGGTGCGGGTGACGGTTTCGAACGACGGCGCCGATGTACAGGGCGTGCTACGGATTGAAGCCGACCGTTTCGACGGCTCCACACTCACCTTTGAGCGCCCGATCGACCTGCCGAGCCGATCGCGTAAAGAAGTCTTCATGTACACCACCGCCGAAGGATTCTTGAACCGGGTACAGGTCAGCCTGGTGCGGGATGAAGTGGTGTTGGCGGATGTGACCACGCGGGTCTCATTGATCACCACGAACGACATCCTCTATGGCGTCATCGCCGCAGACCCGACGCCGTACCAGGTGTTGGCAGATATCGATCCCGTTGCCGGACAGGGCTACTTCGCACAACTTACGCTCGCCGACCTACCGCCCGCGTCTGCTGCGTGGCGCTCGCTCGACGTACTCGTCCTTTCTGATACCGATACCGGCGTGCTATCGCCGGCGCAGTTTACAGCCCTCGAATCATGGATTGCCGGAGGCGGCAAACTCATCGTGACCGGCGGCCCCGGCTGGCAGCGCACCTTTGCCGGGTTAGGCGATCTCGTCCCGGCCGGGGTCACCGCCAACGCCGCCGTGGCAGACTTGTCTGCACTGGGAGCGTATGCCGTGGCCGATGCGCCGGAAGGGCCGGCGTATGTGTCCTCCGGAAGCGTCGCGGACGACGCCGACGTACTTCTTGCCGCCGATGGCGTTGCCCTCATCGTGGAGCGGCTGCTTGGCTATGGCGCAGTCGAGTACCTGGCGTTCGATCCGGCCTTAGCGCCGTTCAGCCGGTGGCGCGGAATGGAAGGCGTCTATCGCAATCTGCTGTCAGAAAGGGTGCAGCCGCCATCGTGGACAAACCCATTACGGAACTGGTACAACGCGAGTGAAACCGTCAATGCCGTGCCGGGGGTCGATTTGCCCAGTACGCTGCAATTGTGCGCGTTTGCCGGGGCCTATGTGTTTGTGGTTGGCCCGCTCAATTTCATCTTCCTGCGACGCATCCGGAAGCGTGAATATGCCTGGCTGACCATTCCTGGGCTTGTTATTCTGTTCAGCGGTATCAGCTATCTGGCCGGCTTTTCGTTCCGGGGCACGCGTCCGATCCTGCATCGGGTGAGCGTCGTGCATGCATGGGAAGGGGCCGACCGGGCGCAGGTCGAGATGCTGGTGGGGCTATTCTCGCCGCGCCGGGCGCGCTACGATGTACAGGTGACCGGCGACGCGCTGCTGGGCCCAATCCCGGTGGACAGCTTCTCGGGGCCGGCCGGGGCTTCCATCGACGAGTCGACCCTGGAATTTGGCGCAACGACGATCGCGCGCGGCATGCAGGTTGACGTAGGCGCGGTGAAGCCGTTTACCGTCAGCGGGCAGATCGCAGCGCCGCGCTTTTCTTCCGATCTGGCCTACGATTTTGACGGGCATAGCCCGTCCCGAGGCGAGCAGGGAGTCTCATTAGTTGGAACCGTGACCAATCGCAGCGCTGTTGCGTTGACAGACGCGGTCATCCTTGCACCGAGTTCCGTCCAGTCACTGGGCGACATCGGACCGGGCGGCGAGTTGAATGTGAATGTCCCACTGGCGGCCGGTCGGGCCGCGCCGGGGGTGCTGCTCGGCGCCGCGCAGGTGCTGCCGCCCGGGGCTGTGGTCAGCCCGTTAGTAGGCGGCAATTCCTCCAGGAGTTACGACACGACGATTGACGATATACTGGGTGCGTCCGGCGCGTCGTTCTCATACTATGACGACCGCGAAGTGTATCGGCGGTTCTCACTCCTGCAGTGGCTGGTGGACCCATACAACGGCGGCGCGCGCGGGTCGGGCGTCTTTTTGGTAGGGTGGGTGCAGCAGGCGCCGCTGGACGTCACCATTCTGGACCGTCCGTTTGAGACGGCCGACGAGACGCTCTACATCGTAAGCCTGCGGCCACGGACGGCGGCGTCCGGCGGCGCGATCGCTATTCCGCCCGAGTTGATGACATGGGAGTTGCTCGACCCGGGCAGCGGCAGCGGCGATGGCCCATACGAGGTCTACTTGTACGAGGGTGCATACGCGCTCCGGTTCCGGCCGCAGTCCGACTTTCGGGGTGGGGCGGTGCAGGGCCTGACACTCCACCTGGATTCATATGGCGCGACCGGTCGCGCGCCGTTGAACGTTTCGTTGCGCGATCAGCAGCGCGGGACCTGGGTGACCCTGCCGGGTCTGGAGTGGGGTGATACGTCCGTTCAGTCGCCGCAGCGTTTTGTGGCTGCCGACGGGCGCATTGACGTGCGGGTGGAGAACCCCGACACCGCCGGGCGAGTCTCAATCGAACGGCTTGATTTCACGCTGACGCTGGAGCGATGAACCAATGACTGACATCATCCAGATTGAAGGGTTGCGTAAGAAATACGGTCGGCTGGTGGCAGTGGACAACCTTACGCTCAGCGTGGCGCCGGGCGCAATCTATGGCTTCGTGGGGCCCAACGGCGCCGGCAAGACGAGCACCATGCGCATGCTTACGACCCTGATGAAGCCGACGGCGGGCAACGCCTGGATCGCCGGCTATTCGATCCGCAAGCAGCAACGCGAAGTGCGGCGGGCCATCGGCTACATGCCGGATTTCTTCGGCGTGTACGACGACATGACAGTGTGGGAGTATCTGGACTTTTTCGGCGCCTGCTATGAAATACCCGAAGTGCAGCGGGTATCGATCAACCACGATTTGCTCGAGCTGGTCGATCTGATGCACCGGCGCGACGACATGGTCGAAACGCTCTCGCGCGGCATGAAGCAGCGCCTGGCGCTGGCGCGTACGCTGGCGCACGATCCGCAGGTGTTGATTCTTGATGAACCAGCCTCGGGGCTGGACCCGCGTGCGCGGGTAGAAATCCGCGAGCTACTGGTCGAACTCGCGCGCATGGGCAAGACGATCTTCTTCTCGACGCATATCCTGGCGGATGTGGCTGAAATCTGCACCCACGTGGGCATTGTAGAAGCCGGGCGACTGGTCGCCTCGGGCACGCTCGAAGAAATGCAACGCAACCTCATGCCGCATCGCCGCGTACGCATCACCGTGCGCGGGGACCTCGATCTGGCGGAAAAACTCCTGCGCGCCGTCGCGGGCGTCGTTTCCGTCGAGCGCGGGACGAGCGCCTCCGGGTCCGACGCGAACGAGCATACCTTGCAGGTGGACATCAGCAGCGACGATCTGGACGTGAGCGACATCCTCACCGAACTGGTACAACAGGGCATGCGGGTGGTGCACTTTACTGAAGACACGCGTGACATGGAGGCCATCTTCATGCGCGCCACGAAGGGGATCGTCTCCTGATGGCAGTCGTCGCCGAGTCTCAGAACGCGCCCGCCACTGCCTCCGCGCCGCGCCGTACCCTGCGCGAGCGCCTGACGGCCAATCCGGTCATCCTCAAGGAGCTGCGCGGGCGCATGCGTGGCAACCGCGCCTTCGTCGTCCTTACCGTCTACTTGAGTCTGCTTAGTATCTTCACGGTCTTGCTGTATCTGGCCTACGCCGCCAATTCGCGCGCGACGCTCAGCCCCAATCAACAGCTTGTTGGGAAGATTGTCTTCGGCGGCGTCGTCGGGATCGAACTGTTCCTGGTGTGTTTCCTCGCGCCCGCTTTCACCGCCGGGGCCATCTCGGGAGAGCGCGAGCGCCAGACATACGACCTGTTGCGAACGACTCTCCTGCCGGCGCGCGCCCTCGTCCTCGGCAAGCTCACGGCAGCGCTGTTGTTCATCATCCTGTTGCTGCTGGCCGCCGTGCCGCTCCAGAGCCTGGCGTTCTTGCTGGGCGGCGTCGCCATCGAGGAAGTGCTGATCGCGCTGGCTGTGCTTTTGACGACCGCACTCGGATTTGGCTCGGTGGGCATCTTCTTCTCGTCCCTCATGCAACGTACGCTGGGGGCAAGTGTGCTCACTTACGCCGTCGCGCTTTTCGCCACGCTGGGATTGCCGTTGCTGCTCCTGATCGCACTGCCGCTCTACGACGCAGTCTTCTTTTCTTCCAACTCGCCAAGCCCTCTCGTCGAGGCATTTCTGGTTTATTTCATGCTGTTCCTGATTTCGCTGAACCCACTGGCAACTGCGGTTGCTACCGAAATCGTGCTCGTGGAAGAGCAGTCGGCGTTCTTTTTTCAATACTCCCTGAATTCCAGCGTCGGCACGCTGCCGCTGGTGTCGCCATGGGTGATCTACGTTGTCGCGTACGTGCTGCTCAGCATTGTCCTGGTTTCCTTAGGCATAAAAATCGTGCGCCAGGTACAGGAATAGGCGCGGCGTATGGCCCTCGCTCCCCGGTACGTCGAACTGCACGCGCATCTTGGGCGCTGGCTGCGCTGGGCGCGGCTGCGCGCCGCGCTCGTGTGGGCCGTGCGCGGTGTGCTAGCCGGACTGGCCGCCGGGTTGAGTCTCACGATCCTCGCGCGCCTGCAGCCCGTGTGGGATGTGCGGCAGCTTGTGCGCTATGTCGGCCTTGGCGCGCCGGCTGCCGGCCTTTTGGCCGGCGTGGGCGCGTATTTGTGGCCGCGCACGCGCATGCACGCGGCGCGCAGCTTCGACTACGTATTGGCCCTGAACGAGCGCACCAGTACCGCGCTCGAACTGGCCGCACGCCCCGCGCGCGCGCCGGCGGTATTCGTCCAGCGCCAGTTGGATGACGCCGTACGGGCGGCGCGCACTGTGGATGTGAGACGTCGCTTGCCGCTCCGGTTTCGGCGGAACGAAGCGCTACTGGGGGTTCTATTGCTGGCGCTGCTCATCGCCGGACTCAGCTTGCCCAACGACCAGCTTCAGGTCCTGGCCGAGCAACGCGCGCTGCAGGCCGCCATTGACGAACAAGTGGCTGCGCTGGAAGAGATCCGGGCGGATATTCAAGATGATGCGACGCTCACCGACGCACAGCGCGAGGAATTACTTTCGCCGCTCGAGGAGGCGCTCGCCCAGTTGCAGGCCGGTGATCTATCGCGCGAGGAGGCCGTGTCGGTGCTGGTTGCAAGTGAGCAGGGCCTGCGCGCGTTGGCCGATCCGGCTGCTCTCAATCAGCAAGCGCAGGGATTGCAGCAGGTGGGGACGGAATTCGGCGAGAGCGCGCTGACGAGTGAGACCGGGCAACGGCTTGCCGCGCAGGATTTCAATGCCGCTGCCCAGAGCCTGTCCAACCTGAACGTGTCCGAGTTGTCGACGGGAGAACGGCAGGAATTGGCTGCGCAACTTGAGGCCGCAGCCGAGCAACTGGCCGACAGCGCGCCGCAAATCGCCTCCGATTTCGAGCGGGCGGCGGCGGCGTTGCGAGCGGGCGATGTTTCGGCTGCGCAGCAAGCTTTGCAGGATGCCGCTGCGCAGCTTGAACAGATCGCCGCGGAACAGACCCAGGCGCAGGCGGCGGCGCAAGCTGCCGGGCAGGTCGCGCAGGCGCAACAGGCGCTGGCGGGCGGCGAGCAAGCCACAGCAGCCCAACCCGGCGGGCAGCTCCAATCCGGCCAGAACGCGGCCCCCGGTCAGGCCGGACAATCCAGCGCGTTGGGCGCCTCGGAGTTGCAATTGGGCGAAGGCGCCGGTTCCAGTGGCTCGGGTCAGGGCGAAGGCGTCAGCGCGACGACAGGGGAGCAGGCCGGCACGCAGCCCATCGGTCAAGATGCGCCGAGCGACGGCGGCACGCGGGGATATGAATCGATCTTTGCGCCGGAACGGCTGGGTGGCCAGAGTGGAGTTGAGGTCCAACTGGAGGGCAGCGGTGAGCCGGGCGATGAGATCGTCGCGCAGAACCCGACGACCCCCGAAGAAGCCGAAGCGATTGTGCCTTACGACGAGGTCTTTTCCACCTATAGCGAGGCGGCCTACCACGCCGTCGAATCGGAGCAGGTCCCCGTCGGGTTGCGGTCGGTCGTGCGCTTGTATTTTCAGAACCTCGAGCCGGGGAAGTAACAGTGCGGACCAGCGGTATTCACCATGGAGTCGTGGAGAACACAAGGAACTGGTTGAAACTTTTAATTGGCGACCTACCCTTACCCCCCAATCCCCTCTCCCGCGTCGGAAGAGGGGGAGTCCGTGGCAGCGACGGGCGGGGTGAGGGCAAAGACGCCACTTTTTATAAAGCTTCAATGAGTTCAAAGTAATCTCTCTGACTACTGAGTGAAGCCTCGCTGAGCAAGCTTCAACATTTCTCCGTGCTCTTGGCGGCTCCATGGTGAGAATTGGCCCAAACAAGAAACCAACGTCACATTCAACAGGACACGCGCATGGCAGCTGAAGTAACCGTAGATGAGTTTGGACAGATTGCACGCCGCATTGAAGAAGAGGTCGGCAAGGTCATCGTGGGGCAGACCTACGTGGTGCGGCACGTGCTCGTGGCCGTCATTACGGGCGGCCATGCGCTCTTGGAAGGCGTGCCTGGTCTCGGCAAGACGATGATCGTGCGCACGCTGGCGCGCGTGCTCGACCTCAACTTCTCGCGCATTCAATTTACGCCCGACCTGATGCCGGCCGACATCATCGGCACGGACATTCTGGAAGAGTCCGCTGACGGGCGCCGCCAATTTCGCTTTCAGGCGGGGCCGGTGTTCTCCAACCTGGTGCTGGCCGACGAAATCAACCGCGCGACGCCGAAGACACAATCGGCGTTGCTGGAGGCGATGCAAGAGAAGACCGTGACCGTGTCCAAGGTCACATACCCGTTGGAGCCACCGTTCTTTGTCATGGCGACGCAGAATCCCATTGAGATGGAAGGCACTTATCCGCTCCCGGAAGCCCAGCTTGACCGCTTCCTCTTTAAGGTGAACATGGACTTTCCGAGTACGGACGAGTTGGTCGAGATTCTCGACCGCACGACCGGAGAGGCCGAGCCGGAGGTGAGCACCGTGGCGCGGGGAGAGCAGATCGTCGCCATGGGAATGCTGGCGCGGCAGGTTCCGGTCGCTTCGCATGTGCACGCATACGTGGCCGGACTGGTGAAGGCCACACATCCCAGCGGGGAGGCCGCGCCGCCCATGGTGCGGGAATTCGTGCGCTATGGCGCCAGCCCGCGCGGAGCGCAGGCGCTGATCCTCGGTGCCAAAGTGCTCGCGCTCATGGCGGACCGCTACAATGTTTCATTCGAGGATATACAGACCGTTGCGCCGGCTGCGCTGCGCCACCGTATCCTGCTCAATTTTGAAGGCCAGGCCGAGGGCGTCGATCCGGACGACATTGTTGCGGATGTTCTGGCGCATGTGTCCGTGCCGGCCGGATGATCGATGGCGGCCGCCGACCTCTTTGACGAGCAAACCCTTCGCAAGCTAGACCGCCTCGCGCTTGTCGCAACCCAGGTGCGCGCCGGGCAGCTCAAAGGCGAACGCCGCTCCACGAAAAAGGGTACCTCCATCGAGTTTGCGGACTACCGCAATTATGTGCATGGCGACGACTTGCGCCGCCTGGACTGGAACCTGTACGCGCGCCTGGAACGACCCTTCATCAAGCTGCTCGAAGAGGAAGAAGACCTGGCCGTGCATGTGTTGCTCGACGCGTCGCTGTCGATGGACTGGCCCGATACGTCCATCGGTCTTTCGTCAGAGCAGGCGGCCGCCGCGCACAAATTTGATTACGCCCGCCGGCTGAGCGGCGCGCTGGGATACATGGCGCTGGCGATCGGCGACCAGTTGACGGTCGCGACGCTGCCGGATGGTCGGCCGCAGCCGCGCCAATTCGGCCCGGTGCGCGGTCGCGGCCACACCCTGCGCCTGCTGCAGTTTCTGGCAGGTCTCCCAACCGAAGGCGCAACAGACCTGAACAAATCGCTGCGGAATTACGCGCTGGCGGCGCGCCGCCCCGGCCTGTGTATTCTGGTCTCCGATGTATTCTCGCCGTCCGGCTATGAGGATGGTCTTGCTGCCTTGCAGAGCCGTGGGTACGAGATCGCCTTGCTGCACCTGCTATCGCCGGACGAAATCGAACCACCGCTGGCCGGCGACCTGCGCTTGCTGGATGTCGAGACGGGTGCGCCGCAGGACATGACGTTGGACCGGGGATTGATGCGCTTGTACGAGGCGCGCGTGCGCCGCTGGCGCGACGAGATCGCCGCTTATTGCACCCGGCGCGGCGTGCACTATGTGCCGGTCACTACGGCCACGCCGTGGGATGAACTGGTGTTGCGGACACTGAGGCGGAGAGGGTTGGTGAAGTGAACAATCGCCCAATGTCCATTGCCTCATGGTTCATTGAGTAACCCGTGTCTTTCTTAACACCGGCCTTCCTCCTCGCCGGCCTGCTGGCAATCCCGATTGCCATCCTCTACATGCTCCGGCTGCGCCGCCGCGAGATGCTGGTCTCGAGCACGCTGCTGTGGCAGATGGTCTTGCGCGACCGCGAGGCGAACCGCCCGTGGCAACGACTGCGCCGCAACCTCCTGCTGTTGCTGCAACTGCTGCTGCTGGCCGCGATCGTGCTGGCGCTGGCGCGGCCGTTTGTGCCTGTGCCGGTCATCGCAGCCGGGCAGGTGACGCTGCTGCTGGATGGCTCCGCCTCCATGCGCGCGACGGACGTACAGCCGAGTCGCTTCGTCATCGCGCAACAAGCAGCGGATCAAATCGTGGACGGGCTGGCCTCCGACGGCGTGATGACCGTCATCCTCGCCGCACAACAACCGCAGGTGCTGATCTCCGGCTCGGCCGACAAAACCCGGCTGCACGAGGCTATCGCCCGCGCAGAGCCGTTTGTCGGCGAGGCCGATTGGGCGGCGGCGCTGTCCCTCGCCGCCGGGGCTGCCGGCACAGCCCGCAACCCCACTACCGTGATCATTTCCGATGGCGGCTTGCCGGACGAAATCCGCGCCATTCCGGGCGACGTGCGCTATGTGCCAATCGGCGTGAGCGGCGACAACCTGGGTATCTCGGCCCTGTCGGTGCGACCCGACATCGGCGGGCTGCAGTTGTACACCGGCATCACCAACTACGGCCCGCAAAACGCCGACACGATCCTTTCGATCACGGTAGACGGCGTGCTGGTCAGCGCGCGGCGCTACACCGTTCCCGCCGGCGAGACCCTGGGCGTCAATCTCACATTGGCTGCCGGCCGGCTTGTGGAGGCGCGCATTGCACCGCCGGCCGGCGCGCCGGTTGCAGATTATTTCGCGCTGGATGACCGCGCCTGGGCGGCGTACGTCCCACCGCAGACCGGGCGTGTGCTGCATGTTTCACAAGACGGGAATATTTTCGTCGAACAGGTGCTGGCCGTGTTGCCGGATATCCAACCGTTTCGCACGTCGGCGGACGAGCCGCTGCCTGCCGAACCGTTCGAAGTGTACATCTTCGACGGCGTCGTGCCGGACGCGCTGCCGCCGGCGGACACCCTGATCATCAACCCCCCCGCGCCCGGCAACGAGCTTGTCACGGTCGGCGCAGAATATCGTCCGCACTTGCTGAGCACGATTGAAGTGGCAGACCACCCGCTGACCCGCTTCGTGGATTGGGGCAATGTACAGTTCCTGCGCGTTCACAACGTGCAGCCCGTGCCCGAGCTGGAAACCGAGCTTGAAATCATCGCTCGGATCGACGAACGCCCACTGATGCTTGCCGGGGAAGTTGGACGCCATCGCGTGGCGATACTCACATTCGACGTGCGCGACTCAAATTTGCCGCTGCAAGTTTCGTTTCCAATCCTGTTCGCCAACCTGCTCGATTGGCTGTCGCCGGCGACCGTGATCGCTGCCGCCGGCGACGTCGTCAATCCGGGCGATCCGGTGCGCATTGTGCCGGAAGTTTCCGCCGCTGCGGTGGCCGTCGTGAAGCCCGACGGGCT
>JBHHUI010000023.1:0-11542 GCA_046753805.1 Anaerolineales bacterium | reverse complement strand
GAGTTCCACCAGCACGCGCAGCCGCGAGGGCGGATATGCTGCGTCGAGTTCGCCGGCGAAAGTTTCGGCACAGCGTTCGGCCGATCCTTCGCGATCCCCCTCGGTCTTCCAGTAATACTGGTCGAGGTTGTCGGCCTCGCTAGTTATTCCCAGCTTTTTGGCCGCGCTCCGAATGGCGCGGGCAAACCGCTCTGGCAACTCCACTCGGGCGGACCCAAAAGGGCCGCGGGCCTTCACCACTGCGGGTATTTCACGCCAGTAGAGCACTTCGACGACTGCAGGCATAGATTGCCCCCTTCTGGTTAAAGTATTTCTGAATTTCGATTCAGGTGCGCCATGAACTCGGAGCGCGTGCGGGGATCGCGCAGAAAACCCCCGCACATAGCGCTGGTTACCATGCGCGCGTTCTCTTTCTTGACGCCGCGCATCATGCTGCACATGTGTAGCCCCTCTACAACCACGCCGACGCCTTGCGGCTGCAGTACTTCCATCAAGAAGTCGGCAATCTGGCGCGTCATGCGCTCCTGCACCTGCAGACGCCGCGCAAACATATCGACGATGCGCGGTATTTTACTCAGTCCAATGACGCGACCGCTTGGAACGTATGCCACGTGCGCTCGCCCGATAAACGGCAGCATGTGATGCTCGCACATACTTGCAAATTCGATGTCTTTTACGAGCACCATTTCGTCATAGTCGACGTCATACAAGGCGCCATTTACGAGCTTGTCTGGGTTGGTACGATAACCTTGCAGCAGCTCTTCGTACATGCGGGCCACCCGACTGGGTGTGCCGGCCAGACCTTGCCGCGCTGCGTCTTCGCCCACGGCGACTAAGATTTCAGCTACTGCGCCTTCGATAGAGCCGAAGTCCATCTCGGCCTCGATTAGTTGTGCTGCAACGTCGAGGCCAGACTCGAGCAACGCCCTAGGCGACCCCGTCGCGTGTCCATCATTGTTGTGTGTCACAAATCACCTTGTGCGTAATTATCGTACCGATTATATCAAGTTCTGCACTGCCGGGGAGCCTGCTACGCAATGCCGCGTAGGCAAGCTGCGAGGCGCGCGGCGTCGCTGCTGCGGACATAGGCCGTGATGAGATCGCCGGCCTGCAGTACGGTTTCGCCGCGCGGAAAGATCATGTGGTTGTTGCGATGAATCGCGATCAGTACGGACTGCTCAGGCAGGAGCGCAGCGATTTCACGCACGGGCCGGCCCACCGAAGGGTCGGCAGGCGAAAGCTGTACGTCCACGAATTCGGCCTCGCCCAGGATACTCAGCCGCGCCTGCGACCTGCGCTGTTGATGCTCAGCCCGGCGCGTGAGGGCGACATTGTACGCCCGCACGATGTGAGTCCGACGCAGCACGCCGACCAGCCTGCGAGGATCGTCGCGTGATACGACGGGCAGGCGGCCCACATCGCGCACGCCCATGCGAGCGAGCGCCAGGCGGATCGGTTCGTCGGGGTACGCGACCATCACCTCCCGCGTGCAGATATCGCCGATGATCAATTCCGGATGCAATCCCGTCCCGCGCACGCGGTCGAGGTCCTGCAGAGTCAAAACACCCACTAGCTGCCCGGTTGCGTTGACAACTACCATGCCGTGATGGCGAGTCCGCCCGAGAGTTTCGGATGCCGAACTGACGCGGTCGCTCTCCAACAGCGTGTCCGCATCCGTTTGCATCACCTCGGCGACGGTGAGTGTTTCCAAGATGTCCACGTCGCGCCCGCGTTGCAGCCGCACGCCCTTGCGTGCGAGTGATAGCGTGTACACCGATTCGCTCTGCAATAGACGCGAAATTGAGAGGCTTACGGCCACCGCGAAAAGCAGTGGCAGGATGATGCGGTAATCGTTCGTCATCTCAAACAGGAGGATGACGGCTGTAAGCGGCGCGTGTACTGCGCCCGCCAGCACGGCGGCCATGCCGACCATGGCGAAGGCCGGCGGATGGATCTGCAGCGCGGGGAACCAGCCCGCCGCCGCCTGCCCAACGGCTGCACCAAGGGCGCCCCCCAGGAAGAGCGCCGGGGCGAAGACGCCGCCCGCGAAACCGCCGCCAATACTCGCAGCCGTCAGCAGAAGTTTAGCAATCAGCAGCAACAACAACAGATTGATGGCCAGCGACTGACCGCCAAGGAAGCTGCTGCTGATGGTCTCGTAACCCACGCCGAATATCTGCGGCAAGAATATTCCCACGCCGCCGACAAGAACACCGGCGATGGCCGGCCTCGCCCAGTCCGGGACCTGTAAGGCGTGAAACCAGTCACTGGCGGCGTAGAGCGCGCGGACATAGAGGGCAGCGGCCAGGCCAGCCAGGATGCCGAGCGCGAGATACAATGCAAGTTCCCAGCCTGATTCAAACGTGTAGGCCGGGACGCCAAACGCCGGCTGAACGCCGGTGACTGCTTGCGTGACGACCGCCGCGACGACGGCGACCAGCACGATCACACTAAATGCGTGGCTGGAGAGTTCGCCCAGGATGAGCTCCAGGGCAAAAAATACGCCGGCAATCGGTGCGTTAAATGCAGAAGCGATACCGCCAGCGGCGCCGGCTGCGACAAGGGTTCGCACGCGCTCATCTGAGAGGTGCAGCAGCTGCCCGACCATCGAACCCAGGTTGGCGCCCAACTGCACGGAGGGGTCTTCCGGGCCGACGGATGCGCCGCCGCCGATAGAAATGGCGGACGCCACCAGCTTGGTTGGCAAGCGTGGATAGCGCAGGCGTCCGCCCCCCAGCGCCACAGCCTCCATGATGCCGGCCACGCCATGATGGCGCTCGCGGCCTACAGCGAAGTGCTGCAGCAGTCCCACGAGCAGGCCCGCCGCCACGGGGATGAGTGCTATCGTCCACGCGCCCGCGCGACCGACCAGCGCGGCGAATTCGCCGAACGCCAGTTCGCGCACCAGATCGATGGCTCTTTCAAATAGCCAGATGCCGCTGCCGGTCGCCAGACCGACCGCCACAGCTGCAACCGCCAGTACGGCCGCCTGCGGTGGCTGGTGCTGGTCTAGAAATGTGCGGATGGCGCCTGCGGAATCTTGTCTCATCTTTCGATAAACGGCGTGCTGTGTCCAGCGCGCGTGACCTTTAGATTTTAATAATCTTCATACTGAGATTTTGCTCGGTTGGGGGTTGTTGCCATGGACTTGTGGACGGTGCTATCATATTGCGCTGTTGTTCAACCTCAGGTCTATGTCACTCTTCAATACGCGTTTTCGTTTACTCAACCACTTCGCAGCCTCAGAAAACCTGGTGATCTTCGGTACGTCGATTGTCGTCGGCGTCGGTACCGGTCTGGGCGCGATTGCTTTCATCTATCTGATCGGCGTGGCGCGCGGGCTGTTCTTCGACGTGGTCCCGTCGTACGTGCCATCGCTTGGACGCGGGGTGCTCATTCTATTGCCGGCCATCGGCGGGCTGCTGGGCGGGCCGATTATCGCCTACATTGCGAGTGAAGCCAAGGGTCACGGCGTGCCCGAAGTCATGCAGGCCATCGCCATGCACGGCTCGCGTATTCGCCCGCGTGTGGTAGTGGCGAAAGTGGCCGCGTCGGCGTTGTGTATCGGGAGCGGCGGATCGGCCGGTCGTGAAGGTCCCATCGTTCAGGTCGGCTCGGCGCTCGGCTCGACCATCGGCCAGTGGCTGCATCTGTCCGAAAGTCGCGTGCGCAACCTCGTCGCGTGCGGTTCGGCGGCCGGCATCGCCGCGACCTTCAATGCGCCGATCGCCGGCGTGATCTTTGCCGTCGAGATCATTATAGGCGAACTGTCAATCGGCACGCTTGGCAACGTGGTCGTGGCATCGGTGGCGGCCAGCACGCTCTCACGTGCAGTTCTCGGCGACCGCCCGGCCTTCACCATTCCGCTGCACTCCGTCCGCAGCCCGTGGGAAATCGCCCTGTACGCGCTTTTGGGCATCTTTGCAGCGTTGGTCGGCGTGTTCTTCATCAAAACGCTGTACTGGTTCGAAGACCGCTTTGACGAGTGGCGCTTTCCCGACGCCCTGAAGCCGGCTGTCGGCGGCCTGCTGCTCGGGGTGCTGGGTTTCGGTTATCCGCTCGTGTTGAATCTTGATCTCGTATTGCCGGGCGAGGCGCTGGCCGAACTGCCCATCGCCGAGAATATCCCGCACGTGTTCGGTCCCGGCCTACACGCGATCGAAGGCGCGCTGCTGGGTGAGCAATCATTGGCGCTCCTCGTCGCGATCATGCTGCTCAAGTTGTTGGCGACGAGCTTCACGCTGGGATCGGGTAATTCTGGCGGCGTATTCGCACCGGCGCTCGTGATGGGCGCGGCGCTCGGCGGCGCGTATGGCCACCTGGCTACGCGCTTCCTGCCGGGAGTCAGCGCCGGCGTCGGTCCGTATGCCACCGTCGGCATGGCTGCGGTCTTCGCGGCGGCGGCCCGCGCGCCGCTGACGGCGGTTTTGATCGTGTTCGAAATGACCGACGATTTCCGCATCATTCTGCCGCTGATGACGGCCGTGGTGGTTGCCACGCTGCTGGCGCAGGCCTTGCATAAAGAATCGATCTACACGTTGAAGCTGGCTCGGCGCGGTATCAATCTTGCCAAGGGTCGTGCAGTAGATGTGCTGAGCGAAGTGCAAGTGCAGGAAGTGATGATCCGCAACCTGCTGCCGCTTGCCGCGGATACGTCGATCGGGACTGCGATGGATTATTTGCTGCGCGTGAACCGGCGCGCGGTTCCAGTGGTAGTAGACGAGAACAAACTTTACGGAATCGTGACACTCACGGACCTGCGCGCAGCGCAGGAGCGTCGCCTGGGGGCGCAGACTCCCGTCGGCGAAGTCGCGACCACCAATGTCGTGACGATATTTCCAGACGAGTCGGTGCACGAGGCGCTGCTGCGCATGGCGCCGCGTGACCTGTCGCGACTACCGGTCGTCACCCGTACCGAGCCCCCGGGGCTGCTCGGCATTGTGCGCCGCAATGACATCTTGCGCGCCTATGAGATCGGCCTGGTGCGCGGCGCACAGTCGAGCAGCGGCGAGACGCCGTTGCCGCCGCCCACGGGTGCAAACATCGTGCATGTGCCGGTCACGGCAGAATCGCGCAGCGCCGGTGTATCGCTGGCCGATCTCAACTTGCCGCGCGAATGCGTCGTCGTAAGTATTATCCGCAATGGTCGGACGGTGGTGCCACGCGGCGACACGGTTCTTTTGGCTGGCGACGACTTGACGGTTCTAACAGACGCCGAAGGCAACGCCGACATTCACGCCCTGTTCTAGTCGAGGGTTACGCTGGCGTCGAGCCGCGCCTACGGGACTTCGAGCGGCGAGTTATTCGTCCGGGGCGAGGCGTCGGATTGTATACCCCCCCATGTTGGGCACTAGTGCGCGGACTGCGCGCGGAAAATTGCTCAGAAAGAAACGCCACAACAGTCGACCCCATGCCCGGTAGAAGAGATCGGCTGCGACGCGGCGCATGCTTAACGTGATTCCTAACCGGTCGCGCAGGATGCGCCGACGATAGTCCGCAAAGGAGAGGTCGCCGCGGGCAAAGCCGTCCTCGGTAGCTTCAGCCGCGATCCGACCATACACCAGCGCCATTGCGATCCCTTCGCCCAACAGGGGGTCGGCGCCGGCGGCGTCGCCCACCAGCAGCACGTGCGGGCGGCTGAACTGGGCGCGGGGACTGAACCAGTGAATCGGGTGGCCCTTAAGTTTGACATCTGCCAGTGAGCGCTCGCGGGCGGCCATCCTCTCGGCGATCACCTTCTTGAGGGAGGCTCGCCGACGTCGCGGACGTACCCGCGAATCGAACACGCCGCGATTCATGAATGGTTTCCGTCGGATGAGCGAGGGAAAGTCCCAGTAATAGCCCTGCAATTCAGATTCCAGCGGCGTGAAGTCGAATGTGGCGAATTGCTCTGCGAATTCGGCGCTGGCGGTCGCGTCTTCGGGGGTGACCACTTCCAGCAAACGCGCAGTGTGCTTCGGCCTGCGCAGCCCGGCCAGTTGTGCGACGACGCCTTTGCTGCCGTCGGCGCCGATCACCGCCCGCGTTCGATAAACCGTGTCGTCGGTCGTTACCGTTGCACCGCCGGGGTCGAATTCAATGCTGCGCACGTGCTGGCCTTCGCGCAGCTGCGCGCCGCGTTTGCGCGTGCATGCAGCCAGCCAGGCATCAAATTCCGCCCGGCGCGTCACGCGGAAAACGGGGTTGTGTTTTACCCCGACCAGCACATCCCTGAATCGGATGCGTAATTCGCGCACCTCCACTGTGGGTACGTCGATGGAGAGTGAAAGACCGGCAAGCGCAGCTTCCCCGTAAGCCGTGATGCCTCCCGCGCACAATTTTTCACGCGGGAAGTGCTCGCGCTCCAGCACGACCATCCGATCCCGCCAGGTCGGATCGTGCTGCAGCAGATGGAGCGCCGTCGAACATCCGGCCGGGCCGGCGCCGACGATAACGACATCGAATAATTCCGTAGGCACTAAGCTCAATTATAGAGGCAACGGGCTTGAGACGGTGGTCAAGATTACCTTATCCGTTGGGACATCATCCATATGCCGCCCTCGCTGCCGATTGCCGAGATCATGTAGGTGAAATAGTCGTTCAACAGGTCGATCACTTCCGCTGCCGGCCGCGCCTCGGTGATCGTCGTAAAGCCCCGGATGTCGGAGAACATCGCGGTGGCTTCGACATTGTGACCGCCGAGTTCGAAGCCATGTTGCATGAGTTCCTCGACAACTTCGGGCGTGGCAAACATGCCGAACAGGTCCTTGATGCGTTCGCGCTCGCGCAGGCCGTCGAGCATAATGTTGAACGAGCGCGCCAGCTCGCCGATCTCATCCGACGAGTCGACCGGCACCGGCCGGCTGAGGTCGCCGCCGGCTACCCGCACTGAGGCGACAGCCAGGTGCTCCACCGGGCGTGTGATGGAGCGCGCCACCCACCAGCCGATGAGCAGAATAGCCACGGTCGACCCCGCAAAAGCGGCAATGAGCACATTGCGCGTCTGGCCGGCCATGGCCAACACAAACTGTCGTGGCAGGGCTACCGAAACGACAGCGATGTCCTCGCCTCCACGCACCTCGAGCGGGCCGAACAACTCCGAGTATTGCAGGTCAGCGAGTTCTAATTCGCGACTGTGTGCGCTGGTCTCCTGGTCGGCAAGCACGCGCGTGTAAAAGTCGGGGTCGACTGCGGGGGTCGTCTCCCCCGGCAGGTCGAGCGTTGTCGCGAGCGCCGCGCCGGAAGGCAGGTAGACGGTAACGCGCCCAAGCGAGGCCAGCGATGCGCGGGCCAGCAGCTCCTCCAGGTGCGTGCCAACCAGCAGCGCGCCGACGATTTGCTCCTCGGCCCGGATCGGGCCGGTTGTGACGAGCAGATTGACCCCGGACGTTTGCCACAGCTCCATCCACTTGTCGCCCAACTGGTCCCGCGTCCCGCGCAGCGCACGCACCGTCGCCGTTTGGGTGGCGAAGTCGGCCGATTGGAGCGGGCCATAGTCCGTCACGTCGGTCGCGAAGGCGGGTCGGCCCAGCGACCAGAGCACCGCGCCGGCGTCGTCAACGACGGCGACGAATCCCCATCCCTCGCTGATGGCAAGCGGCGCAGCCCGGGCGGCGATCTCCTCAACCGCGCGGTTGGCGGTGGCCGCCGGCAGCCCGTCGGTAAAGCGAATTTGACGCCACAGCGCCAGTTGCGCTTTCTCGGCCTCGAGGAATTGGTCATTCACCACGCGCGCAGCCTCGAACAACTGACCCCGGAAGCGCGCCTCCAGGCGCGATACCATCGCCTGCGTGACCAGAAAGGCGGCTACTGCAGCAACGGCGAGCGTGAGCAGAATGTAGGGAAGGGTGATCTTTTCACGCAGCCGCAAAGCGACTGCGAGGCGGGAACGTTTGCGTACGGCCACGGACATTGCCGGGTTCCACCGTCAGATGCCTTGCCAGACCGGCTCGCGTTTCTCCAGAAAGGCGGTCATGCCTTCCTGTGCGTCGCACGTCATGGCGTTTGTCGCCATCGTCTCCGACATCAGGTTGTAGGCCGCCGCCTGGTCCGTGTCGATCTGCCGGTAGAAGGCTTCCTTGCCGATCTTAACCGTGAGCGGGCTGGCGCTGGCGATCTGCCGCGCCCACTGCAGCGCCTCGTCGTCCAGCTGGTCGTGCGGGACGACATGGTTCACCAGGCCCCACTGCGCCGCCGTGTCCGCGTCGATGGGTTGGCCGGTGAGCAGCATCTGTAAGGCGCGCTTGCGGCCGATGTTGCGGCTGACGGCCACCATGGGGGTTGAACAGAACAGGCCGATCTTTACGCCGGGGGTGGCGAAACGCGCCTTTTCGGAAGCGACGGCCAGATCGCAGGTGGCGACCAACTGGCACCCGGCGGCGGTCGCCATGCCCTGCACGACGGCGATTACCGGTTGCGGAATCTGCTGGATCGTCTGCATCAGGCGCGTGCAGATTTCAAAGATGGCGCGCTCTTCTTCGAGCGTGCGGTCGGTCAATTCACGCAGATCATGTCCGGCGCAAAAGGCCGGGCCGGCCGCGCGCAGCAGGATCACGCGGCATTCGGGGCGGGCGCTCTGGCGCTCAAGCTCGGCGGTCAGGGCGCGCATCAGGTCGGTGGAGAGGCTGTTGCGCTTCTTGCCCCGGTTCATGGTGACGACGACGGCGGGCAGCGCGTCCTCGACCAGCACTGGATTGGTTTCTGACATGGTGAGACCTCCTAACCCGGACAAGCCGGAACCAAAAAGGAATAAAGAAAGTGAGAGAAAGTCGCTCAAAAGGACGGGGCATAAAGCTCCCTACGCAAGTCGAAAAGAGGCAAGCCTGGCAGCTTCCTCAGACTTGAAAAGGTGGGAAGCCAGAAGCTTCCTCACACAAGTGGCAACTTTCTCTCGTCTCCATTGTAGCAGAACGCAGCTGGCTTCATCATCTTGTCACCCGAGCCAAATCTGGTTACATTTCTCAAGCCGACCCTTTTCTTCAGAGTTGAGCGATACCCAGCAGGCACGCTGTACCCGGGGGCATACTATGACAACCGAGCTTCTGACAGAAAGATACGCTGCTGACCTGCATGGTGTTCTGCGCTGCTACGACCGCGTTCTTATCACCGGCCATGTGCATCCGTGGTGCTATGCGAAGGGGATGACCGCTTATCTGTACCAGCACGACATCATGATCTTCGATTACAGGAAGCGGTTTGCAAACCCGTTGCGAGAGACCCTGCGGGCCAATGCGGAGACCATCGCCAGAGAGAATGGTCTGAAAATCGAATTCATCCGTAGCAGCAAGGCGTTTCGCAAAGAAGACCGCATTCAAGAGATACTTCGAACTCGTGGGGGTCAGCCTGGCCTGGTGCACATCTTCTCTGCGATGGAGCGTTGCCTGGCCTACACACCCTGGCACGATAAGCAAATCGGCAAGACCTACGTCAAGGTCACCTCCGGCAAATGCCTGCACTATTACTTCTATTTCATAGATGCAGACCTGGGTCTCTGTTACTTACGGGTGCCGACCTGGTGTCCCTTTCGCCTGCAGTTCTACTTCAATGCACACAATTGGTTGGCGAACCAATTGAAGCAAGAACACATCGGCTTTGAATTGCAGGATAACGCCTTCTTACAGATTGATGACTTCGAACGCGCCAATCACCTGGCAGCTCGCTTCAACATTGAGAGCCTGCACGCCAAGTTGGATGGCTTTGCCCAACTGTATTGTCCGGTGGCTGCGACCCGGGGTCTCGAATATCGTTGGAGCCTCATGCAGGCCGAATATGCTACCGATCTGGTCTTCAAACGTCAGAGCACACTGCAAGCCTTCTACCCGCTTCTCCTGGAAACCCTCATCCAGGCGGTCAAACCCGCCGACATTGCCACCTTTTTAGGACGGAAACTGCGTGGCAACTACCAAGGAGAGCTGGGCAATCGCTTCAATGTGCGTTGGCTGGGAAGCCGCATCAAGCATCACATGGGACCCGTGGCCATCAAAATGTACGACAAGTTCAATATCGTCTTACGCATTGAGACCACAGTGAACAATGTCGCCTTCTTCAAGCAGTATCGCCAGGTCCACCATCGCAACGGGACAACTTCTACAAAATGGGCCACCATGAAGAAGACCATTTACTCCCTGGCTTCTTTGCAACAGACTTTACTGGCGGCCAATCAACGTTATCTCAAGTTCATCTCGGAGATCAAAACTCCGGAGGTCGGCGTTCAAAAGCTTCACCGCCTGGCCGAAACCAAAGCTGAAAAGCAACACCGCTACAAGGGCTTCAATCTCTTCACGGAAGAGGACACCTCCTTATTTCGCACCTTGTTGCAGGGCGAGTTTTTCATCAGCGGTTTCACTAACAAGAGCTTGCGCCAATACCTCCCCCACAAGAACTCGGGGCAAGTCACGCGTCTGCTCAAACGTCTGCGTGTGCATGGTTTGATAAAGAAAGTGGGCAGACGGTACAAATACTATCTCACCGAGTTTGGGCGCCAGGTGATCGCTCTGGCTTTGAAATTACGTGAGCTGGTCATTATTCCTGAGTTGGCTCAGGCTTAATTTCCTTGTCTCCTGTGCAAGATTATTATTGGAAAGGTACTAAATAGAGTCAGGCGCTTCGCACTCCGTCGCAACCGGTCGGAATGCAAAGAAGTACCGGGTGCCAGAATGAGCTGACTCTGTGAAGGTTCGCGCGAGTTATGCCCCGTCGGCTTCCATCTCCGGTGTGTACTTGCCGTAGCGGGCCGCGCTGGTGCACTTGCCACGGCGCTGAAACGCTTGCTGCGCCCGGCCTACGTTCGCAGCCTCGCCGCCCCAGGCTTGCAGCGCCTCGGCCTGTAACGCGCGGCCATAGGAATAACTCAGTTCCCAGGGGTGCGCGCCCATCGCGTTCATTGCGTTCAGGTTCGCGGTCGCTTGCTGCGCCGATTGCCCCCCCGACAGAAAGACAATGCCCGGCACGGCCGGGGGAACGGTGCGCTGAAATGTCCGCACCGTCGCCTCGGCAACTTCTTCGGGCGAGTCAACTTTGGCGTTGTCTTTGCCGGTGATGACCATATTCGGCTTGAGCAGAATGCCCTCGAGCAGTACCCGCATTTCCTGCAACTCAAAGAACGTGTGCGTCAGGGTAGCAGCGGTAACTTCGGCGCACTGATTCATATCGTGGTCGCCGTCCATCAATACTTCCGGCTCGACGATCGGAACCAGTCCGGCTTCTTGAGTGAGGGCCGCATAATGTGCCAGCGCGCGCATTGGACTGGATGCAGGCCCGGGTGGGGATACCGGCCCCAATAGTGATGACTGCCCGCCATTTGGCGAAACGCGCGCCCAGGTCGCGGTATTCGGCCAGGCGTTCGCGGAGGCCGTCCAGCCCGTGCGTCATCTTTTCTCCGGGAAACGCGGCCAGGTCTTTGGCGCCTTTGTCCACTTTGATGCCGGGAACGACGCCCTTGCCGGAAAGCAATGCAGGGAAGGGAGTTCCATCGGCCGATGATTGGCGCAGTGTCTCGTCGAACAGGATGATGCCGCTGATGAATTCTTCCATCCCCGGCGTCGTAAAAAGCATGTCCCGGTAC
>JBHHUI010000022.1:0-11566 GCA_046753805.1 Anaerolineales bacterium | reverse complement strand
CAAGTCCGAGACCGAACGTCGCCTCGGTGAACGCGAGCACGACCTGCGCGTGCGAGTGCACCGGAGCAAACCCCAGCGTGAGCAGCGACGAACCACTTGTAAAGAACGCCGCGCCGAGGGGACGCATCCCCAGCGCCCAGAACATGGCCGTGTACCCCAGCATGACGAAGGTCAGCCACGCGAACGGCAGCACAACCAAGCTGACCGGCGCCAGGATTGCCATCGCGCCGTCGCGCTTCAGATAGGGTCGGCGCGGATGCGTCCATGGTCGCCACAGGAACCGCATGCCGCCGAACACGAGGGTATTGAGCCACACGCGCGCTGCGCGCGGCAACACAAATGTACGGACGGCGGCGAGCAGGGTCGCCGCGACGAGGATAAGACCTGACAGGAAAACGATGACGCCGGTAGCTGCCTGGAGCACGGGGCTACTCAACCGACTTCTGCCCGATAAAACTCGGCCGGGTCTATGCGCGAAATTCCATCAATGAAGTCGGAATGAGCATCGGCCGAAAGTTTGGTCCCAATTCCGTCGTTCGTCATCACGGCTGCGTGAATGTCGCGCCATTTGCCGAGTATGTTTCGTATAACTCGACTTTTCCACCCGAGCAACAAAAAGCCCGCTGTCTGCGGGCTCTGATTGCTATGGCGTCGGCAGCCGCATGCAATCTCAAAACAGTCCCCGGATTGACTCCTCCGCCAGCGCCATGAACGAACCCGGCGCCAGACCAAACACCAAGGTCGCAATGGCAGTGACGGCCACGGTGAAGTTCAGCACGCGCGGCGTGAACGCCTGCCCCGGACCTTCGTGCATCCACATGACGACGATCACCCGCAAGTAGTAGTAGGCCGAAATCAGGCTCGTGATCACCCCTACCACCGCGAGCCAAACGTAGCCCGCCTCCAGCGTTGCGCGGAAGACATAGAACTTGCCAACGAACCCCATGGAGGGCGGCAGCCCCGTGAGCGACAGCATGAACAACGCCATGGCCAACGCCAGTTCCGGGCGCTTCTTGCCCAGCCCGGCGTAGTCGGCGATGTCAGTGCCGGCCCCCTGTTGCTTTTCCACGGCGAGGACAATCGCCCATGTGCCCAGGTTTGTGAACGCGTACGCCACCAGATAGAACAGCGCTGCGCCGGCCGCAAACTGCGCAAATTCTGTGCCACCCGCAACGGCCGCCATCAGGATGTACCCCGCGTGCGCAATGGACGAATAGGCCAGCATGCGCTTGATGGAGGTCTGCGCAATGGCGGCGATGTTGCCGACAAACAGCGTCAGAGCGGCAATCACCGCTATCGCCGGAGCCCACTGCGCCGCCAGCGGCCCAAACGCGCCGAAGAACACGCGGAACAGTGCGGCGAAGCCGCCCGCTTTGGCTCCCACCGACATGAACGCCGTGACGACGGAGGGCGCGCCCTGGTACACGTCCGGCGTCCACATGTGGAACGGCACCGCAGCAACTTTGAACCCCAACCCCACCATCACGAGGCCGACGCCGCCAAGCAACAAGGAGCCTGGATGCGCGGCTGCCGATACGATATCATCAAACGCCGTCGAGCCGGTTGCGCCGAAGACAAGCGCGATGCCGTACACGAGGAATCCGGAAGAGAACGCCCCCAGCAGGAAATACTTCATGGCCGACTCTTCCGAGTCGAGGCGCGGGCGCGCGATCCCGGCCAGCACATAGAGCGGGATGGATAGCAGCTCGATGCCCAAGAACACAACAATCAGGTCTTGCGCGATGGCAAGCGTCATCATGCCGGTGATGGTGAACAACAGCAACGGATAGAACTCGCCATGCTCAATGTTGTGCTGCTTCAGATAGTTGATCGCCATCAGCACGCTCAGCGCGCCGGTAAGCAGGAAGATGGTGTTCAGCACATGGGCAAAGCCATCTACAGCCGCCATGCCGCCCAACGCTGCCTCGTTCTGCCCCGCTTGTGAGAGCAGCGCGATAAAGGCGACGACCAGGCCGACCAGCGCCAGCCAGCCCGTGATAGCCTTGCGCGGCTTGGGAATGAATACGTCTACCAGCAGCAGCGCGCTCGCCCATCCAGCCACGATGAGAAGGGGAAGTACGGCGAGAAGGTTGAGGTCAGAGATGGTCATGGATTCGTGTAGCGCCCAGCCCCCTTGTCACGGATGGTGTCCGCGCCGGACATGGCGTTCTGGACAGGGTGGAGCGTAGGGCATGAAGCAGGGCTTCACACAGCCGCTCCACGAGCTTATTGCATCGCAATCGCCGTTATGGCATTAAACGCCGTTGCCAGTTGATCCACCGATGCGTTCATCAGGCCAAAGAAGTAGCGCGGGTACAGGCCAATCCAGAAGATCAGCACCAATAAGGGTACAAGCACCGCAATCTCGCGCCAGTTTAAATCTTTCAGATTCTGGTTTTTGGGATTGTCCGCCTGGCCCAGGAACATCTTCTGGAACATCCACAGCATGTATACAGCGGCCAGGATGACGCCCAGTGCGGCCAGGATGGCAAAGACCGGCGAGCTGAGCGCATCGGAACCAAACGCTCCCAGCAGGATGGCGAATTCGCCGACAAAACCATTCAGTCCGGGCAAGCCCATGGACGACAGGGCCACAATTAAAGTCAGCGTGCCGTACACCGGCATCACCTTCCACAACCCGCCGAATTCGGACATTTCGCGCGTGTGCCGCCGCTCGTACACCATCCCCACAATGAGGAACAAGGCGCCCGTGGAAATGCCGTGATTCACCATCTGCAGAATCGCGCCCTGAATACCCTGACTGTTCAGCGCGAATAGGCCGAGCATCACAAAGCCCAGATGGCTGACCGACGAGTACGCGACCAGTTTCTTTACATCGGTCTGTGGATACGAGACGATCGCGCCGTAGATGATGCCGATCACGGCGAGCACTGCGATGGTGGGCGCGAAGTGCAGTGCGGCTTCCGGGAACAGCGCCAGGTTAAAGCGCAGGAACCCGTACGTGCCGAGTTTCAGCAACACACCCGCCAGGATGACGGAACCGGCCGTCGGCGCTTCTACGTGAGCGTCCGGCAGCCACGAATGCAGCGGCCACATCGGCACTTTGATGGCAAAAGCAGCCGCAAAAGCCAGGAACAGCCAGCGCTGAATTTCAAACGGAATGCCGCCGATCTGTACGAGTTCGGTGAAGTCAAACGAGCCTTGATGGATGCCCAGCCACAGGATCGCAAGCAGCATCAGGATCGAGCCGGCCATGGTATACAGGAAGAACTTGATGGCCGCATAAATACGCCGCGCCCCGCCCCAGATGCCGATCAGGAAATACATCGGCACGAGTGTGAATTCCCAGAAAATGTAGAACAGGAACAGATCCAGCGCGACAAAAACACCCGTCATGCCCACTTCCAGTAACAGGAAGAAGATCATGTACTCTTTCACGCGCTCTTCCACCGCCGTCCACGAGGCAAACATGGCGATCGGCGTCAGGACGGTCGTCAGCATTACCAGCAGCACGCTCATACCGTCCACGCCCAGGTGGAAATCGATCTGCCAGCGGTCGCCGATCTCGATCCAGGGCGCGCGTACGACGAGCTGCATATCCGGATTGCCGGCGTTGAACTGCGCCAACATTCCCAGCGACAGAACGAAAGTGACCAGCGCCGTGATGACAGCCACCCAGCGGATGGCGTCTTTCCGCTCCTTGTCGATCAGGAGTAATACGACGACGCCCACAAGCGGGAAGAATGTGACGGCCACAAGTGTTGATGTGAGATAACGAAAGAGTTCGGACATGTTTCAATTCTCAATTCACCATTCACGGTTCATAACCCTGAATGGTGAAAGTTAACGCGTCAAGAAATAACCCAGCAGCACTACTACCCCCAGCAGCACACCCAGCGCATAGTTGCGCACAAAGCCGGTTTGGATAGGGCGCAAAACACGTGCGGCGATCAGGCGCATCAGGTGCGCGAGCGCATCAAAGAACCGATCGATGATGCCCTTGTCTACCGGGCCGGAGAGCAGACCGGCGCCGCCGCGGAATCCACCGGCGATAATTTTGTCGTGTGCAAAGTCGTGCCAGAAACGCCAATCAACCGTGAACGCCAGGAAACGAGCCTGCCATTCGTAGCTGCGGATGACGAGCAAGCCATACAACTCATCCACATACCATTTGGCATTCAGGAACGAGAATACTGGGCCGAGCGCGCCCTGCAACTGATCGGGCGCGTCCGCGTTTGCGAGCGGCTTGCGGTAATAAATAAAGTAGCCCAGCCCGATAGCCCCGAGCGCAATGACGGTCGAACTGATCGCCACCGAGAGGTTGAAGTCGAGTGTATGAAATACCTCGCTTGTGTGCTCGAGCCACGTGCCCAACGTTTCCAGCCCCGGCAGGTTCAGCGCGCCCCCCACCACAGACAGGGCGGCCAGAGCGATCAGCGGCACGGTCATCATGGCCGGGTTCTCGTGCGCGTGTTTGGCCGCTGCGGAGCGCGGCTCGCCATAGAACACCAAGAAAATCTGCCGCGCCATGTAGAACGCGGTAAAGAACGCCGCGACGACGAGCAAGCCGTACACGATCCAGCCGTGCAACGCGCCGCTTGAGCCAACCTGCCAGGCATCAGCGAGGATTTCGTCTTTGGACCAGAAGCCGGCCAGCGGGAACACGCCTGCCAGCGCCAGCGCTCCAATCACATACACGGCAAACGTGGTCTTCATCCGGTGGCGCAGGCCGCCCATCACGCGCATGTCTTGCGCATCGACATGATCGGGAACCTCATGGGCCCCGGTCGGGCGGTCCTCGCCCGACACCTCGAGCGCGGCGCCCCTGGACGCCGCCGCCTCTCCGTGCTCCACGCCATGAATGACCGAGCCCGCCGACAGAAACAGCAACGCTTTGAAGAAACCGTGCGTAAGTAGGTGGAACATGCCCGCCACATAGCCGCCCAGCCCGACGGCCGCCACCATGAAGCCAAGCTGGCTGATGGTGGAATAGGCCAGCACACGTTTGATGTCCCATTGTGCAAGCGCGATTGTCCCCGCCACAAACGCGGTGCCTGCGCCGACCAGCGCAACGACCGTTTGCGAGACGGGCGCAAGTTCGAAGATCGCGCCGGAGCGCGCCACCAGGTACACGCCCGCCGTGACCATTGTAGCGGCATGGATGAGCGCAGATACCGGCGTCGGGCCGGCCATAGCATCCGGCAGCCAGACGAACAGCGGTATCTGCGCCGATTTACCGGTGACGCCGACAAGCATCAGGAGCGTGACCACCGTGGCCAGGCCGCCCACAGCAGCGCCGGCGTGTTCGAACCAGGCAAAGACAGCCTCGAACTCCAGTGAGCGGACGTTCCAGAAGATCAGGAACACGGCGATCAAGAAACCGAAATCGCCAATGCGGTTGACAACGAACGCCTTGCGCCCGGCGCGGGCGTTGGCGACGCCATCGCCTTCGCGGTCGAACCAGAAACCGATCAGCAGATACGAGGCCAGTCCGACGCCTTCCCAGCCCACGAACAACATCAGATAGTTGTCGCCCGAAACCAGCACCAGCATCGCTGTGATAAAGAAGTTGAGATAAATGAAGAAGCGCTGGAAGCGAGCGTCGCCGTGCATGTAGCCGATGGCGTAGATGTGGATCAGCGTGCCGACGCCTGTCACGAGCAGCATCATCGTCACGGAGAGCGTGTCCACACGCATTTGCCAGGCGACCTGCAACTCGCCGATGGTGATCCAGTCTGCCAGCCGGACGGCCTCACCGTGGAACGCGTTCCCGGCCAGCGCGCCTGCCAGCAAGAGCGCGATCGCAAAAGCCAGTCCGGACGCCGCGCTGCCGACGATGCCGATCCAGCGCTCGTCCATGCGCTTGCCGAAAAGCAGGTTGATCAGTAGCCCGGCGACCGGGAAGGCGAGGAGTAGTGGAGCGAGTTCAAACATTAGAATTGGTTCGCGGATGAACGCGGGTGAACGCGGATTCAGAATGCGTTCTGACCTGGGTGACTCCGTGTACGAAAAACATCAGCCTTTCAACTGATTCATTTCGTCGATGTTGATCGACGCTTTCGAACGGAAAATCGCCACGATCAACGCCAGGCCCACGGCCACCTCGGCGGCGGCCACGGTCATGACAAAGAACACAAACACCTGCCCGTCAAGCGATCCGAACTCGCGGGCGAACGCCACAAATGCGAGATTGGCAGAATTGAGCATCAGCTCGACGGCCATAAAAATGATGATGGCGTTGCGGCGCACAAGCACGCCCAGCACGCCGATGGTAAACAACACCGCCGAAAGGATGACGTAGTACGAGGTCGGGATCATGCGGATGGACTCTCCCGGCGCGACCGCCGTCGGCGGCGCTTGCGCGTGCGTTCCGAGAACGTGAGCACGACCGCACCAATCATGGCCACGAGCAGCAAGAGCGACGTCACCTCGAACGGCAGCAAGTATTTGTTGAAAAGCAAGTCGCCGATGGCTCCCGGGCTGCCGAATGCTTCGGCCTCTGCTAGTGCAGCCGGCGGCGCGCCAATACCCTGCGAGGTCAGCGCCACCCCCGCGAGCACAAATAGTGCGATCCCGAGCACAATGGCGAGCGGCGCCTGCCAGCGCAACGGGTTGTTTTCGCTGCGCAACCGCTCCGCCCCCAGCAGCATGATCACGAATAAGAACAGCACCATGATCGCGCCGGCATATACCGTCACTTGCACCATGGCAATGAATGGCGCGCCGAGAATCAGGTAGAACACGGCGATGACGGCAAAGTTCAAGATCAGGAACAACGCCGAGTACACGGCATTCGAACTGAGCAACATGCCGAGCGCAGCTGCGACGGCGATGACGCCGAGGGTGATGAAGAGGATGAGTTCGAAGGTCATGGCAATTTCGCGATTAGAGATTTGAGATTTGGAATCGACTCAGTCTCCAATCTCCAGTGTCCAATCTCAATCCGTTAAACAACAAACGCCCCCTACCCCATCAATCCGGGTTCTGCATGTCCGGGATGGAGCGGTTAAACATACCCGGCATCACCTTTTGCGGTGTATCCGCGCCGCTGTCCGGCGCCGGCACGATGAGCATGTCCTTTGTATAAATGGCGCTCTCACGAGTGTAAAAAGACAGCTCGTAGTTGCTCTCGAGCACGATCGCTTCGGTGGGGCAAGAGTCCTCACAATAGCCGCAGAAAATGCAGCGCAGCATGTTGATCTCATACACGCGCGCGTAGCGCTCGCCCGGCGAATAGCGTTCGTCGTCCGTATTCTCGGCAGATTCGACGAAGATCGCATCCGCTGGACAGGCGGCCGCACAGAGCGAGCAACCGATACACTTCTCCAGGCCGTTGTCGTAGCGCTTAAGTTCGTGCCGCCCCTTAAACCGCGTGTGCACCGGGCGCTTGACTTCGGGGTACTCAATTGTGATGGGCTCCTCAAACACATGCTTGAGGGTCGTGCCCAGGCCCTTGAGGATCTCGACAAACATACCGTTGCCTCTATGTCGTCAACACCACGACGACGGCCGTTATCACGACGTTCGCCAGCGCCAGCGGAAGCATTGTCTTCCAGCCGAAATCCATCAACTGATCGTAGCGCAGGCGCGGCAGCGTAGCGCGAATCCACAGCATCAGGAAAAGGAAGAATGCCGTCTTCAGCGAAAAGTAGACGATGCCAAGCCACGGGATCTGCCCGACGAACGGGCCCAAGTAGCCGCCAAAGAAAAGGGTCACGGTGATGGCGCTGACGGCGATCATCTTGATATATTCAGCCATGAAAAACAAAGAGAATTTCATGCCGGAATACTCCGTGTGATAGCCGGCCGTCAACTCCTGCTCGGCCTCCGGCATGTCAAACGGTGAACGGTTCACTTCCGCCAGCGTGGCCAGGAAGAACACCAGCGCGCCGATGGGCTGCATCACAACAAACCACGTCGAATTCTGCTGCGCGACGATGATGTCCTTCAAGCTCAACGAACCCGCGAGCAGGATCGGCCCCACGATGGCAAGGCCCAAAGCGATCTCGTAGCTCACCATTTGCGCCGACGAGCGCAAACCGCCCATCATGGAATACTTGTTGGCCGACGACCAGCCCGCCAGTACGATGCCGTACACAGCGATCGAAGCCACCGACAAAATGTACAGCACGCCGACGTTGATGTCGGAAAGCCCGAGGCGGATCGTCCGTCCGAACAACTCCACATCCGGCCCGATCGGAACGACGGCCAGAATGATAAACGCCGGAATAACGGTGATGATCGGCGCAAGCACGAAGATGATCTTGTTCGCACCGGCCGGGATAAACTCTTCTTTAAAGAGCAGTTTGACGCCATCAGCGGCCGGCTGTAGCAATCCCCAGGGCCCGGCCCGGTTCGGTCCTAACCGCACCTGAAGCCAGGCCACGACTTTGCGCTCAGCCAGCGTCAGGTACGCGAAACCGGTCAGCAAAGTGAAGGCCATAATCGCGCTCTTGATGAGCGCTTCGAGCGCAATAACGCCGATTTCCGACATTGGCATGGTCAGCCTGCCTTGCTCACTTTTGCCGGTACTGGTGCGGCCAGCGCCGGCCCGCCGAGGCTCCGTGGCGCCAGTATAGCGCCCTGCGGGACGCGCCCGTCCACCCGCGCGCGGCTGCGGAACTCGTGGTCGCCCACAACCACGATCACGTCATCTCCGTCGGACACTTTCAGTTTTGCCGCATCGACGGCGTTCAATTCCACATAGGCAGCGGCGCGGCGCGGTTCCATCAACTTCGACGGCGCGAACGTCGTGCCGTGGTCATATAGCACCGTGATGGGAACAGCCATCAGCTTGCCCGTGGGCGCCTTGACCGGTTGCACCTCTCCAACGGTGAGTTCCTCCCCTTGCTCGGCGGTCGTCGGATATTGCACGCCCAGCCCGACCGAATTCTTGAAGGCCGTGCCGCCATAATAAAGATCGATGCCGCCCACCCTGGTCACGGGCTGGCGTCCGCGCCAGTCCGCCCCGGCGGCGAGATGGGAGGCCGTGGCGTCCGGGACTTGCTCCGTTAGAGCCGCCAGTTTCTGGTAGGTCAGACCGGCATAGGCCGGAACGGCGCGCGCGATCTGGAGGAACACCGCCGCCGCAGAGGGGGCGGCTGCGCCCTGTCCGAGACGCTCGCTGATCTGGCCGTATATTTTCCAATCGGCCTGCGTCTGACCCCGAGCCGGCAGCGCCGGATGGAAGCGCTGCACGCGGCGTTCGCCGCTGGTGTACGTGCCCTCCCGTTCGACGAAGGACTGCGCCGGGAGCACGACATCCGCCGCCTGTGCCGTGGGCGTCATAAACAATTCGACCGCCACTGTGAACGCCTCCGGCAGCGACTCGCCAGCGCCCACCGGATCGGCCCCGGCCGCCAGCACGACCTGCGCTCCGTTTGCAAAATCAGACACGGCGACGCCGCTGGCAGGCACGCCCATGTCCCACGCGCCCTGCGTATTGTTGTGGGGCCAGACCGGAATGATGCCATTGTTGGCGCGCCCCACGTGACCGGTGGCTATCACGAGATTGGCGCAGGCTTGCGCCAGCGATGCGGACGCTTGCACGCTCAGCCCCTCGCCCCCGAAGAACACGATCAGGTTTTCGGCTGCGGCGATCGCCGCTCCGGCTGCGGCCACGCCCGCCACATTGCTGCTGGCGATGCTGGCTGCCACACCTGCTTTCTCGCCGGCGGCCGCGTGGGCAACCGCCAGCACAGTGGTTACTTCATCGCCGTAGTTGTAGCGCACGCGGTGCGCCGCGTAGCGATCCAACTTGGTCGGGCGTGCGTTGGCGACGATGAGCGTCGCGCGGCTCTTGTCCAGCGTCGAACCGTGCTTCGTGGCGGCTTGCTTGACGCGCAGCCACCACACGGGCGCTTCTTCTTCGAGGTCGGAGGCCACCACCAGAATGACGGTGTCCGCCCCCACGTTGGGGATGTCCGTGCCGACGCCGACGCCCGCCTGTTGCACAAGTTCGCCGCCGCCCATGCGTCCCGGCCACTGCGCCACACGCCCGCCCGCACCTTCGACCAGCGTGCGGAAGCTGAACAAGTCTTCGTTCGAAAGGCGCTCGCCAGCCAGTCCGGCCACTCCACCTTCGGCAGCACGCATCTTGTCTGCGACCAGCTCCAGCGCTTCATCCCAGGTGGCTTCGACCAACTCACCGGCTGCGTCACGGATCAGGGGTATGGTGATCCGTTCGGCGCTCGTCGCAAAGTGATGCCCGAAACGGCCTTTGTCACAGATCCAGATTTCGTTGACCAGTTCATTCTGGCGCGGCATTACACGCTTGATCACGTTGTCGCCGGAGACGCCCGAGCGGCGCGTGTTCAAATGGATGTTGCAACCCACCGGACAGTGCGGGCAGATGGAGGCAGAGTGGTGCAGTTCCCACGGGCGGGCGCCAAAGCGGAAGTCCGCCGTGGTGAGCGCGCCCACGGGGCAAATGTCGGTGGTGTTACCGGAAAAGTAGCTATCGAAGCCGGGGTCCGAATAACTCACGATCTGCAGCGCCCGGCCGCGCTCTTCGAACCCAATCACGGCGTCGTCGGCCAGCTCCTCCTGGAAGCGCACGCAGCGCGCGCACTGGATACAGCGCTCCTGGTCGAGATAAATCAGGTCGCCCAGCGGCACGTGCTTGTCGAGGTGAAACTTCTCGCCCACGATGAAGCGCGACGCGCCCGGACCGTAACGCATGGTTTGGTTCTGCAGCGGGCACTCGCCGCCCTTGTCACAGATGGGACAGTCGAGGGGGTGCGAAGTGAGCAGGAACTCGACCACGTCTTTACGGGCGCGCGCGACGCGCTCGTTGGCCGTGCGCACTTGCATGCCCGGAGAGACGCGTTCGGTACAGGCCGTTACCAGCCCGGGCCGCCAGCCGATCTTCGGCGCGCCGTCGTCTTCCAGCACAGGCTCCCCGGTGGCGCGGTCGCGCATCGGCGTGCCAACTTCGACAAGACACATACGGCACATGCCGACCGGCTCCAACTTGGGGTGATAACAAAAAACCGGGATGTCGTTGCCGATGCGCTTGGCAGCATCCACCACCAAGGCGCCGGCGGGCACAGTTACTTCTTGGTCGTCGATCGTAATGGTTACGTCTGCGGGCATTGTACGAATATCAACCGACCGGCGCCGCTGCCGGTGCCTTTGCAGCCGGCTTCCTGGGCGCCGCCTTTTTCTTCTTGTCGGCCACATGAGCGCGGAAGTCGTCCTCGAAGAGCCGCAGCCCCGCAATGGGCGAACTGGTCGAGAACTCGCCCAGCGGGCAGAGGCACTTGCCGACAATCTGTCCGGCCACCTCGCCCAGCAGCGCGACGTCGTCTGCTGTCGCCTGGCCGGCATTGATGCGTTCGGCAAGGTTGAGCATCCAATATGTACCCTCGCGGCACGGCGTGCACTTGCCGCAAGACTCGTGTTTGAAGAACGCGATCGTCTTCAGCACAGCCCAGGAAATATCCACCGTCTCGTCCATGAGGATGATGGAGGCCGAACCCAGCTGCGATCCGATGTCGCGCACGGCTTCGTACGTCAACGGCGTGTCGAGCACTTCATCTGTGGCGGCCAAAAGCGGAGCCGAAGCGCCGGAGGGCAGAATGGCTTTCAACTCCTTGCCGTCCGG
>JBHHUI010000021.1:0-11605 GCA_046753805.1 Anaerolineales bacterium | reverse complement strand
GATTGCCCACTTTGATATTGCATCGCGCAATATTGCGCCAGGCTAATCGTCCACTTCGCGCGCCGCCAGCCAGCGCTCGGCGGACATGGCAGCCTGGCAGCCCTGACCAGCCGACGATACAACCTGCCGGAACACCGGGTCTTGCACTTCGCCGGCCGCAAAAACACCCTCTATGCTGGTTTGCATCAGGTTATCAGTGATGAGATAGTTGTGATCGTCCATCGCTAGCTGATCGAAAAACAGGCCCGTGTTGGGATAGTGGCCGATATAGATGAAGACCCCGTCCGTAGCAAGCGTTTCCTGCATCCCCGTCTTCAGATTCTTGACGCTCACGCCGGTCACTTTGCCGTTGCCGCTGATCTCCTCGACAACCGTGTCCCAAATGAACGACATTTTTTCATTCTTGAGAGCGCGTTTTTGTAGTACGGCGCCGGCGCGCAGTTCATCGCGCCGGTGAACGACGCGCACGCGGTCGGCAAATTTCGTCAGGAACAAGCCCTCTTCCAGCGCCGAATCGCCGCCCCCCACTACGACGATATCCTTCTCGCGGAAAAAGAAGCCATCGCAAGTTGCGCAGAACGAAACCCCGCGCCCGATCATCTCCTCTTCGCCCGGCACGCCCAGCCGCTTCGGCGAAGCGCCGGTCGTGATAATCACGGCCTCGGCTTCGTACGTCTCGCCGTGTGTTTTTAGCGTGAACGGTGAGCCGTTGGTAAAGTCCACCTCGGTCACTTCGTCGACCTGTAGGCGCGCGCCGAACTTCTCAGCTTGCTGCTGAAACAGGTTCACCAGCTCCGGCCCGGTAAGCGCTTCGGGGAAGCCGGGATAATTCTCAACGTCGGCCGTAATCGACACCTGGCCGCCCAGCTCGTTGCCCGAGATGACGAGCGGCTTGAGATTGGCGCGCGCAGTATAAAGCGCCGCCGTCAAACCGGCGGGTCCGGAACCAATGATAATTATTTTTTCTTTCTGCATCAATACTCCCTCAATTCAGTAAAATGTCAGCGGTCTGCAGTAAGCAGTCTCCGTGCTATTGACACTGCATACCGCCGCCAGCTTACTGGTTGTCTCGCAGTTTCTCTGCGGCCTCGGCCAGCCACCCCAGCCGGTTGCGCAGCCACCAGCGCGGGGCGCGAGTTTCAATGGCCCCCGAAGCCGCCATGAGCGGTTTACGGCAGGGATCGTCCGGGGCGCCGGCCTCGCACTCCACGCGCTCGACCAAACAGTCCGGGCATTTGCCGGCTTCGTGGAATCCGGTCGTGCAGTTGGGGCACACCCAGATGGTCTTCTGATTGAACTGATCTTTCATGGAACTGCTCCCTCGGCCACGCACACCGCCGGCCGATTCGCCAACCGGGCCGGGATCTGGGCTTGATTTTAACATCAATCTCCGGGGACCGGTTCTCCTGTGACGCCTTTCGGATCGATTTATGCGCAGCGGTCGGCGACCGTTGCGCGGCGCGCGAATTGTGGCCGCAGCGCTTCTATGGCTTCACTCGCGGACAACCAGTTACGACTCCCCCGTCTCGCCTCGCAGCAGAAACAGCGCCGCTCCGAGCGCAAGCCCGAAAAGCACACCGGCGGCGATCCAAATCGGCCAGACGCGCAAAACGCCGAACATCTGCTGCGCCGAATAGTCAGGGTAGGTGTGACTGTGCAGACCCACTTTGGTCAGCATCAACAACACCGTGAGCGGCGCCGAAAGCAGTCCAGCCAATACCCCCACACCGGCGCCCAACCGGATAAGCCCGCGCCCGGCAACGGTGCTTCCGCCCCAGCGCCGCCGAGCGACGTGCCCCGTGACCACCACCGCTGCCGCAATGCCCACCGCAATGACTCCGTTGAGGGTTGTATCTTCCAGGCTGAGCCAATACAAGAGCACCACCGCAAAGACGACGGAGGCCCCCAGCAGCGCACGGCTTCGACGTGGGATTTGGACCATGGGGCCGTCAGATCATGCGCAGGCGTTCTTCCGCATCCTCCGTCAATGGCACCAGAACGCTGATTTTCGTGCCGCGCCCCTCGCCCGACTCGATCCGATGCACCCCATTGACCAATTCGGCCCGCTCACGCATGTTGACCATCCCCAGGCTGCCGCGCTGGTCGTACGAGTCATCCACAGCGCCCACGTTGAAACCGACGCCATTGTCTTCAATCTCAAGCATAAACAGGTCCCCGCGCAATCGTAGCCGCACCCGGATTACACTTGCTTCGGCATGTTTGCGCGCGTTATTCACGGCTTCCTCGGCAATGTAGAAAAGTACGCCCTGGGCATGTTTGTCGAGCATGTCTTCCGCGCCGTCTTCCGCCTCGACGATGACGTTCTGCCCGTGGTTGTCGCGCATCTTGTCCGCCAGCGATTTGAGCGCCGCGGCCAGCCCCTGAGACTCGAGCACCAGAGGGCGCAGGGTGAAGAGCATGTGGCGGATTTCTTTGGTCGTGCGGCGCGCCAGTTCCTCCACTTTATAAAGTTCTTCGGCCGCCTTACCGGGATCGCGGTCCAACAGACGACGGATAAAATTGGCGCGCATGGCAATCGCCGCCACTTGCTGCGTGGGGCCGTCGTGCAAATCGCGGGCGAGTTTCTTGCGGGCCTCCTCCTCCACTTCCACGATGCGCTCTTTTTCTTCCTGCAGCGTCTGGTAAAGGCTCGCGTTCTGCATGGCGATTATGGCCTGATTGCAGACCGCCTCCAGCAGTTCCATCACATCCAGCGTAAAGAAGTCGCCCTGCGGATGGCCGAATATGATGACCCCGTATGAATCGAACCCCGCACGGAGCGGCACGGCCATCACCGCCCGACAGGCTCGCAGGGCCACGAAACGGGACAGTTCGGGATCATTGTGCGGCCGGGATGAATACACGACATCGCCGGTATTGATCGCTTCCGACAGGATACCTTTCTTCGCCGGCAATTCCACCTTGCGGTCATTGGCCGTCAGTCGCCGCGACGAGGCCACATAGAGCGTATCGCCTTCGAAAAGCAATACAGCGCCGACGAGGTCCGCAGATTTGGCGCCGGCGTCCTTAAGACCAAGTACGCTCAAGTCGAGCGCGGCCTCCAGCACCCGGCTGTAGCTCAACGATGCACTGACGAGGGAAGCCATCTCATAAATCGCCCGCACCCGGTCGTGAGCCGACCGCCGTTGGCGTTCATCGCTGTTGAATTCAGCCGCTGACAATTCGACGGCCTGTTTACGCGCCCGGTCACCGACCAGACCGGCCGCCAGGGCGCCGACGACGAGAAATAGGGCATTCACGCCAAACGGCACAAGCGCACTGGTCCCGCCTGAGGCAAATATGACCACCAGGATCGCTTCCGCCGCAGCGACGACGATTGCCAGGCTGACGCTCACCTGCCAGCCATAGCGCACTCCCGCCACAATGGCGGGAAAGAGTCCCATCCAGACCAGTGGACTCTGTGCGTAGCCGGCCAGTTGGAACGCGACGACAGCCAATACAGAATCCAGCACAAGCGTCACGAAGCCGAAACCGGTGGGCCAGACGCGCAGCAGCAATAGACCCATCACCATCAGATTGTAGGCCGCAGCAGCAATGAGCAGCACTGCCATTTCGACTGCATCGACATGCGTACCTTCCGGACTGAGGAACGCGACGACGGCGACGACCAAGAGCACTGCCCAGCGGGTATAAAACAGAACCCAGTCGATTTGCAGCCGGGCGCGGGGGGTTGTCTTCATTGCGGTAATCATACCGTTGTAAAGTAAGCGGCACAATGGGAGCAAGGTGAGACAAAAACCCAAGGGGCAGCGTACCGATGGAGAGCGGCGCACCGAGATTGGAAACCGGGGATTCGAGTGCGCCGGCGTCGATTCTCGGGGCATAATAGCGGCAGGAGAAAGCAATGGAACTCGATCGCAAGAAACTACAAGCAGACATCCATGCGCTCTACCGCGCCGAGCACGCCGCGCTGGGAATCGACGGCACCCGTGCAATGCTGGACCGCGCGCAGCAGTGGCAATTGGCGCCCGTATTGCAGGCGGGAGGCGTGCTCGTCTTCCCGCATGCCGGCGTCGCCGACTGTGGCCACCAAACGGCTGCCGTAGTGCAAGCCTGTCTCGACAGCGGCGCCGACCGGGTCATCGTCGTGAGCGTGCTGCACGCGTTTACAGATGAAATGGAAGACGCCCGAACTCGCGTAGCTGCCGGGGAAGACCCGGCCCGGTGGCCGTTCTGGGGTATCCAGGGACCGGGCATCGACGGACGCGAAGAGTGGCGCGGCGATCACGCCCTGATCAGTTTTCGCCATTTCTGGCAGGCCGAGACGCAGCGGCGCGGCGTGCGCGGCCCCGAGGTCCTCGAGCGCTACCCATACCTGGCAGGGGGCAAGCCCGAAGACCTGCCGGGCATCGACGAGTTGGCGAGGCTGGCGCGCGATGCCGTCATCGTCTCCACGGCAGACGCCTTCCACCACGGACGGGGCTATGGCGACCTGCCGGAGAAATCATTCCATCCGCATGCCGGCGGGCTGAAACTGGCGCAACGCACGATTGAAAGCGGGATGGAAATCCTGGCGCGCGGCGACTACTGGGGTTACAACCAGCACTGTGTGGAAGCCAAAAGCGACGCCCGCGATGCTGGTCAGGTCTTCCGCTATTTGCGTGGGCCGCTACGCGGCGAAATCCTGGACTTTACCTACAGCGACGCCTCCGCCCTGTATGGCCAGCCGCAGCCCACCTGGGTCGCGGCTGCGCTGATACAGTGGCAGTCCGAAGGCAGATCGGCGACGGGTGCAGACGGTTGACAAGTGCGTTTTTGAAGCATCCGCAGGACACGCGTGGTGTGCCCAGGCAATCCGATCTGCTGAGTTTAGAACGAACAATGTCCGCTGGACATGGACAGTTCAGCCCAACTCCTCTCTATATCTGTGGCGCTTTCATACGTCCCGAGCAGACATTCTTCTTTTCAAAAGGCAACCGCTGCCATTCCTACATATCCTTACACAACCTGAGCGAATCATAAATCGCCGCATGAATATTGCGGCTTGCCACGGCATCACCAACACGAAACAACTGGTAAGCGCCATTCGGGTTATTGACCAGTGTTTGGGGCCGACCCGCAATCAGGGCGTCTAAATCTACCTCGCCCGAGTTTGATGACGCCGCCTTGAGTTCAAAATAAAGTTCATCCACCGGTAGGGTTCCGTGTTCCACTACTACCTGGTCAACCACACGCTCTACTGTAGATTTGTTGTATTCATTGTAAAGCGTCGCCGCCAGTTCATCGCCCTGACGGCACACCGCCGTGAGACGATAATTCAGCGTCAGCGCCACATCATTGTCATAGAAAATCTTCAGATAAACTGGAAAGTTGGTGCCGCCGATTTCCTGTGCAATCATCCGGTCTGGGGTGACGAATTCCAGTTTGGAGCCTTTGTTCGCTATAAACTCGGCGCAGGAGTAGCCTTCATGGTTGCCATGGTCATCAAAGAAGAGGACATCGGCAGCGGGTTTGACATAACCGGTCAGGATATCCCAGGTCGTCGTCACCAAAGTCTCCCCTTCTGACAAAAACCTGGTGTTCGGCACACCGCCGGTAGCGATGATGACCACCTCCGGCGACTCGGCCAGTACGTCGGCAACCTGGGCATACTGATTCAGGCGCACGTCCACCCCCGCTCGTTGCACTTGCTGGTAGAGCCAATCTACCACCCCGATGATGTCCTGCCGCCGCTCGACGCGGGCCGCGATCCGCACCTGCCCGCCCGGCTCACGATTCGCCTCAAACAAGACGACTTGATGGCCCCGCTCGGCGCAGACCCGGGCCGCTTCCAGGCCGGCCGGTCCAGCGCCAACCACAACCACCTTCCGTGGGCGACTCGTCGCTTTAGTAATAACGTGGGGCATCGTCTCCTCCCGTCCGGTGGCCGGGTTGTGGATACAGAGGGTCTCGCGCCCCACATAAATACGATCAATACAGTAGCCCATCCCCACGCAGGGACGGATTTGATCCTCCTCGCCCCGGGCGATTTTTGCGACAATATGAGGGTCAGCAATGTGGGCGCGGGTCATCCCCACCATATCAACAATACCGACCCCAACGACGTGACGGGCGGTGGCGACATCGGCGATGCGCGCAGCGTGGAAAATCGGCAAATCAAGCTCTTCTCTGATGGCAGCGACCAACGGGATGTGGGGGGCGCTTGGCGTACCCATATTGGGAATAACGCGCGACAGAGCCTCATCGGTGGCAACAATCCCTTTGACAATATTCACAAAGTCCAACATTCCGGTCGCCACCAAACGGCGGGCAATTTCGGCGCAATCCTCAAACGTTAAGCCGCCCTCCACATCTTCATCGCCGGTCATACGGATGCCAACGATGAAGTCATCTCCCACCTGCTTGCGAATTTCCTCCAGCGCTTCCAGGCTAAAGCGCATCCGGCTCTCCAGGCTGCCAATTCCATACTTGTCAGTGCGCCGGTTGGTCAGCGGCGTCCAAAAACTGTCGAACAAGTGGCCGTAGGATTCGATTTCGACGCCGTCCAGATTGCCCTCTTTACAGCGGCGGGCCGCCGCCCCGTATGCCCTTATCACCCGTCGAATGTCAGAAACTTCCATCTCTTTGGGGAACGACCGGTGGGCCGGCTCGCGCACACTGGAAGGTGAGATGGTTGGCAGCCAGTGTTCGGTATCCCAGAAGGTGCGCCGCCCCATGTGGGTGATTTGGCACATCACCGCCGCCCCATGGCGGTGAACCCGTTCAGCCATTTCCTGGAAATAAGGGATGACCTCATCATTCCCCACATAGATCTGTCCAAAGGCCGACGGCGAATCCACTGCCACGTTGGAAGAGCCGCCAAACATCGTCAGGGCAATGCCCCCTTTGGCCTTTTCCTCATGATAAAGCTGGTAGCGCAGTTTGGGCTTGGCATCCTCAACATAGGACGGCTCGTGACTGGTGCTGAGAATACGGTTTTTCAGTCGCAGCTGTTTCAACTGGAAGGGCTGCAGTAATGGATCGGGCTGAGTCATTTTGATTTGCCTCCCAATTCCCGTAGCGTGGGATCGCCAACCTGGTCAACCGATGAAATAGAAGACGGATTTGTCGGCTTCTTTGGAAAATTATAAACTGTATGGAGCAAATATCCCGCCCGGGCGCTCGGGCGAGTGGATTCGCCCCCAACTCGCGCCTGAGCCACACGATTCTCTTTTACCACACAAACAAAATGGGTCGATCCGATGTCAGATCGACCCTTCTTTCCATGCACTGTACTACATGCTTCCAGCGCCGTCTTTGCCACATCATCGCGCTTTATGGCAACTCAGCAGCAGGGCGGTTCCCGGACGCGCGCCGCAAAACGGGTTTGCGTCCCAATTTCTCTACTATACGGACACTTCGGTTTTCCAGCACGAGTTTGGGGGCGGATTGGCGGGGACCACTGTCCCGGCGGGCAACGAAAATTACCATTGCGGGGCTCAAGTGGGCGCGGAGGGGCTCGAACCCCCGACCTCACGGATGTGAACCGTGCGCTCTAACCAGCTGAGCTACGCGCCCATTTCGTTGAGCAGTGTTCAGGTGTCGGTGCCGAGATTATAGCATCCGCCGCTGCACGCTTCAAGGAACACCATCAACATTAGGCGCACGCTGCATCCCCAGAACGCTCACGATTTACTGCCTACCGGCTGCCGGCCGAAAGGCGCGGATGACGATCCAGCCACCCGCCGCCAGCAGAAGCAAAGGCCAGATCAACTGCGTGCGCGGGCCAAGAACCACCGACAGGGCGGCAAGCGTGGCCAGCGCCAGTGCAGGATAGATCGCCCAACTGGTCGCGTGACTGCCGCGCAGCAACCAGATCACCAGGAACGTGAGCGCCAGGCCGCTGAAGAAAACGCCGGGGCCGAGATGCTGGTCAAACAGCACCCCATCGTCAAATCCGAGTTGCAGCGCGACGACAGTCGCCGACGTGACCAGCATGCCGGCCGGGATCAACGCCCACCACTGATCACGCCATAGCAAAAAGACTGCCAGGAATACAGCGCCGAGGACGAGCGTAAATACCAGATCGGCGATGTCAGCGGAAGCAGATTCTACGAGAACAATACTGAGCGCCGCCACTGCGAGCGCTGCCGCCGGGATTAGAGGCCACCAGTGCGCGCGGCGGCTCGCCAGATAGACCAGTGCGAATATCAGCGCCAGACCGCCTATAAATACGGCGCCAACGTACTCGTCCCGCACAGCGGCAGCGAGTATCGGCATGAAGCCCACGGCAGTGAGTATGCCGCCCGGCAGCACGGGCCACCATTCACGCCCGCGCTCGATCAAATAGCCCACCCAGAATGGGACCGCCAGACTCCACGGAACAATCAAGCCGAGCCAGTCGCCCTGTACGCCGCGTTCGTCCAGGAACATGAGCATAGCCGCAGACCCGAACGCAGCAACCGGAAACAACCAGCCCCACGCGCGCAGCCCGCTGGAAACAAAAATTAAGATGAAGAGACCGGCCGCCATCGCAAGCGCCAGACTCCAGCCGCTCACACCTGGATCGGGCAGGAGCTGCAGATTGCGCAGCAGCACGAACGCCCCGACCAGCATCAGCAGCAGCCCTAAAACAATCCTTCCCCGATCGGCTTTCATGCGCGTCTCCGTCAACCCACGGCGGACGTCTCGCCGGCAGCAAGTGCCGACAAGACGTCCTGGGATGTCCGATGCGACAGAAGACTGTCACATCACAAATTAATACGACGAGCTGTAGAAAGGGTTGCGAGGCAATGATCGATAAACAACGCGCCGGCAGTTGTTCATTGTCTCATTATTCATTGAGCTTCTTGACCATGTATGTGCCCGCCAGCGTGTAGCCGCGCCCGGCGTAGTATTCGCGCGTGCCAATGGAGGCGATCACCGCCATGCGCGAGAAGCCCTGCCCGGCTGCAAGACGCTCGGCCTCGGCCAGCAGCTGGGTCCCGAGGCCGCGATGCTGCGCCCGGCCATTGGCGCGCGCGCCAATAGCGACGGGAGGGCCGTACACATGCACCTCTCGGACAAGGGCAGCGCCTCGCAATTCCGGCAAATCCAGGTCGGGCGTGCGGTCCGGCAGCGACAAGCGCAGATAGCCCGCCAACTTGCCGTCGGCCGTGTCGAACGACAGGAAATATTCCGTGCTCGCCCGCGTCTTGTATTGCACGTCGTGTAATTGAAGCGGTCCATGCACCCCCCCGCCGCGTACCTCCCGGCAGCGGATACACCGGCATTGTTCCCCCCGTGCTGTCATGTCGCGCTGCACAACCTGGCGCAGGTTCGACACCTTACTCCCGGCCACAATGTTGGGCGCAGGAATGTCGCGGTAGACGCGGTTGATGCGGCAATAGCGCGGCGTCTCGCGCTTGCACGCACGCACCAGGTCGATCAACGTATCGTCATCATACGGTTGATATTCGCCGCGCTGCCAGTATGCGTACAATTCGGCGTTTGCCAACAGCGAGCACGGATAAATCTTGATTTCGTCCGGGCGCAGGCCGGGGTCGTCCCACAGCCGCGCAAAGTCGGCCCGGTCGCTCTCGGGCGTCGCGCCGAGCAGGTTTGGCATCCAGTGCAGCACGGTCTTGAACCCGGCCGCGCGCAACAGGGTCATGGCTCGGCGCGTCTCGTCCACGGTATGGCCGCGGTTGTTTAGTGCCAGCACGCGGTCGTCCAACGTCTGCGCACCCATCTGCACTTTGGTCACGCCCAGCCGCCGCAGCCAGTGGATTTCATCCGGCGTCACGTGGTCGGGACGCGTCTCGATCACCAGCCCCACATTGCGCCGCCGCGCCGTTTCGTTCCGTGCCTGCGCCTGTTCGAGCGTTTCAGAGTCGCGCCCGTTCATCGCGTCGAGGCAGCGCCGGACAAACCACTCCTGGTAGTCGCGCCGGTAGCTCGACCAGGTGCCGCCCAGAATGAGCAACTCGATCTTGTCAGTAGGGTGGCCATTGGTGTCGAACGTGTGGATGCGCGCCGCCGTCTGGCGGTACGGGTCAAACTCGTGCTGCTCGGCGCGCATTGCGCCCGGTTCATCGCGCAGGTAGCTCTTGGGCATGCGCACGTCGGTCGGGCAGAAGATGCATTTGCCGGGACACGGGTACGGCTTGGTCAGCACTGTCACCGGCGCCACGCCGGAGATCGTGCGCGTGGGTTTCATCCGCAATCGCTGCAGCGTGCGGTCATCGAATGTCATCCGGCCAGTTTCGCACAAGTGTTTGTATGTGCGCACCAGCAGGTTCTTGCTGAACATACCCCGTCCGTCGCGGGGATAGCGCCGCAGGATCGCACGCAGCGCTTCGGCGTTGAATTGCTCGCGCGCCTGAACTTCACCGATGATTTCGGCGATCGTGTCAGCGTACTGGGCGACGTCGGTTTCGAAGCGAGTACTCATTTGCAGAGTTGGCGTTCCGAGCTAGAGTATTGGAGTGAGACCACTCTAATTCCCTACCCTAACTCTAACACGAATGAAGACTACCACCGCCCGCCGGCTTCTCCATCTCAACCGTCGATTCTACGACACCTTCGCCGCCGAATTCGCAGCTTCACGCAGCGCGCTGCAGCCGGGGATCGTGAGGGCGCTGGGAAGGATTGGAGTAACGGACGTGCTGCTCGACGTCGGCTGCGGCGACGCGCGGGTCGGGCGCGCGCTGGCGGCGGGGCAGATTCCGCATGCCAGCGCCCGCCACTATGTCGGCGTGGACAGCAGCCCGGCAATGCTTGGACAAACTGTGCTGCCGGGCAGCGAACTCGTCGTGGCGGACTTCTCGCGAGAGGGTTGGACGCGCCAGATCGCCCGCTCCTATGACGCGGTTGTCTGCTTCTCGGCGCTTCACCACTTGCCGGGGCCGCGCCGTCGGCTGCGGCTGCTGCGCGACCTGCACGGCCTGCTGCGTCCCGGCGGATGGCTGGCAATTTCCGTGTGGCAGTTTCTGCACGTCCCGCGACTGCGCCGCAAGATCGTGCCCTGGCGTTCGGTTGGGTTGTCGGCAGACGACGTGGATGAAAGCGATTACCTGTTGGACTGGCAGCGCGGCGGGCGCGGCCTGCGCTACGTGCATCAATTTGAGGAGTCGGAGCTGATCGGCCTGTGCCACAAGGCCGGTCTTGCCGTGCACGAATGTTTCAGGAGCGATGGCGAAACCGGCGACATGGGCCTGTATGTGCTGGCGCGCAAGCCCGCTTAAAAGCCAGACGCGAGCAGGAGGAGTATGCTCGCGTCTGGGCCTAAGGAGGAGAAACGAAGAGGGGGGCTCCGTCTCAGTCGCGCCCCAACAATACTCCCAGACCGGCAGCCGGACTTGACGCCTGCGTGGCGGCCTGCAAACGCTAACCTGACGGATTCCCGCCCCTATTCCAACTTCCCTTCGTCTGGAAACATAATCTGATATTTCACAGGTGTGCGCGGCTCCACGAACATATCTTCCGTCGTCGCGCGCCATTTCTTGAAGTGCGCCGTTTCGCGGTGGCTGATGACCGCCTCCTGCGAACGATAAACCTCGTACAGAACAAAGCGCGTCGGGTCGTCGTCCTGCTGCAGCACGTCGAAGCGCAGGATGCCCGGCTCCCGAATCGAGTTGCGAGCGTTCTCTGTAATTGCGGCTTTGAAGGCCTCGACCTGTTCAGG